>JAXDFS010000322.1:0-15533 GCA_034665465.1 Solirubrobacteraceae bacterium | reverse complement strand
GCTGCGGCGTCAGGCGCCGCCCGTGCCGGAGGGCGTCGAGGTCGACGTCGAGCCGCAGGGGCTCGATCACGAGCCGCGGGCGCTCGCCGAGCACGAGGAGCAGCGATTCGAAGCGCTCATAGCTCGGTGACTCGCGCCCGGACTCGATGCGGCTGACGGCGGTCTGCGTCGTGCCCGCACGGCGTGCGAGCGAGCGTTGCGACACGCCATGGCGCAGCCGGGCAGCGCGCAGGTGATCGCCCAGGATCGACATCGAAGAGATGTATATCGCACGCCGATATCGGATACGACATCAGTGTCGTCCGGCTTACGGACTCGTACAACCAACCGAGCCGAGGACGTGCGCGCAGTCACCTCAGCGGCCGCGCAGCGCGCGCAGCTCGGCCCGCAGCTGCACGACCTCGGCCTCCAGCCGCGCGACGCGCTGGTCCAGCGGCAGCTCGACGTGCTCGCGCTCGGGCGCGACCGGCATCGGCCGTCCCGGAGCCCGCACGACCGGCGCGGCGGCGACGGGTGCCGGCGGCACGGCCGCGGCGCCCGCGCCCTCCGGCGCGTCGTCGTCGTCCAGACGGTGCGCGTAGCGCTCCTCCTTCTGCCCGGGCCGGCGATGCAGCTGCGCGACGAGGTCGCGGTCGATCAGGCGCTCGAGCGTCTCGTGCACAGCGGCGAGGTCGGCGAACGGATGCAGGCGCTCGGTGCGGCCCTTCAGCTCCCCCGGCGTCTGCGGGCCGCGCAGCATGAGCACGCAGAGCACCGCGAGCTCGTCGGGCGCGCTCGTCAGCGACTCGTCGAGCAGGTGGCGGTACTTGGACGTGCGGCTGCCGGCGCCGCTGGACAGCCGGGCCCAGCGCCGCCGGTGCAGGCGCGTGATCGCGTCGCGGATCGTCGACTCGTCGTAGGCGACGACGGGGTCGCGGTTGGTCGACTGGTTGCACGCGGCGCGCAGGGCGTTCATCGACAGCGGATACGTGTCGGGCGTCGTGCGCTGCTTCTCCAGCAGGCAGCCCAGCACGCGGATCTCGGCCGGGGTGAGGTCCACTACTCCGGTTTCTCGGAGGAGCCGCCCTTGGGAGGCCTGCTGTCGTCGTCGGAGAGGTTCTTCAGCCAGTCGGAGAGCTGCTGGCCGGCGCTGTTGACGTGCGTGCCCGCCTCGCGGAAGAGGTCCTTGAAGCGCTCGGAGTAGTGCGACGCCGCATCGGCGGCCTCGTCGCGCGCCGGGCGCTCCTGGCCGCGGCGCACGTACTCGCCGCCGACGATGCGGTCGTACTCGCCGTCGCGCACCCATGCCAGCAGCTCGTGCACGCGCTTGACCGGCAGCGAGTGCGTCTGGCGCATGTCGGTGAGCAGGCGCTGCAGGCGGTCGAGGCCGTCGCCGGTCTCGGTGTACTCCATCGCCTGGCGCATGAAGGCGTCGAGGTTGAGCTCGTCGGCCCTGCCGCCGGCCGACATCGTCATGAGCATCTTGCACACGTTGCGCGGGTCGCGGGTCACGATCGCCGCGGCGCGGTCGCACGTCAGCTCGGTCGCGCGCGACCACTCCAGCAGGGCGTGCTGGACGGCCATGAGCGGCAGCCCGGCGCCCATCGGCAGGCGCTGCCCGGTGATCCGCAGCAGGATCTGCAGCGCCGTGCGATACAGGACGTGGTCGGACAGGATGTGCGCGACCTCGTGCGCGAGGACGGCCTCGAGCTGGTCCTCGCCGAGCAGCTCGACCGTGCCGCTGTTGAGCACGAGGATCGGCTTGCCCGCGCCGACCGCCATCGCGTTGGCGATCGGCTCGGCGGTCATGTAGAGGTCGTACTCCTCGGAGATGTCGAGCACGCCCAGCACGTGCTGGTAGCGCGTCCAGATCCCCGGCAGCTGGTCGGGCCCCAGGCGCACCGACGCCCCGAGGTAGGTCTGGCGCAGCGCGCGCTCGTAGCCGAACTCGATCAGCTTGCGCACGACGAGGTCGAGCATCGGGATCGAGGCCAGGGCGGCGGTCGCCGCACGGTCTGCCGGGTGCTCGTACGCCTTGGGCGAGATGCCGGTCAGCCGGTAGGCCTCCGCTGGCGTCGTCACCGGGTCAGCTTACGTCACCTGGCATCGCGCGCGAGCATCTTTAGACTCGGCTGCGTGCGTGCCGCCACGATCCGCGACGGCGAGGTCCTCGTCGAGGAGCACCCCGACCCCGAGCCCGGCCCGGGGCAGGTTCTCGTCCGCGTCCGAGGCGCCGGCGTCAACGGCGCCGACATGCTCCAGCGCAAGGGCCGCTACCCGGCCCCGGCCGGCAGCCCGGCCGACATCCCGGGGCTCGAGCTCGCGGGCGAGGTCGTCGCCGCCGGGCCCGATGCGGCCCGCTTCGGCGAGGGCGACCGCGTGATGGGGATCGTCGGCGGCGGCGGGCAGGCCGAGCTCGCGGTCGTCCACGAGCGCCAGCTCATGCCGGTTCCGGCGCAGGTCGGCTTCCCCGACGCCGGCGGGCTGCCGGAGGTCTTCACGACCGCGCACGACGCGCTCTTCACGCAGGCCCTGCTGCGGCCCGGCGAGCACCTGCTCGTCCACGGCGCGGCCGGCGGCGTCGGCACGGCCGCCGTCCAGCTCGCCCACGCGTTCGGCGCGCACGTCACGGCGACCGTGCGCAACCCCGACTCGCGCCCGCTCGTCGCACAGCTGGGCGCCGACGAGGCGATCGACCCCGAGGGCTTCGAGGAGCACGGCCCGTACGACGTCGTGCTCGAGCTCGTCGGGGCGCCGAACTTCGTCACGAACGTCAGGGCGCTGGCGACCGGCGGCCGGCTCGTCGTGATCGGCATCGGCGCCGGGGCCAAGGCGGAGCTGAACCTCGCCGTGCTCATGGCCAAGCGCGCGCGGATCATGGCGTCGACGCTGCGCGCGCGCCCGCTGGAGCAGAAGGCCGCCACGGCGCGCGCGCTGGAACGCGAGGTGCTGCCGCTGTTCGAGCGCGGCGTCCTGCGTGTGCCGGTGGCCGAGACCTTCGCGCTCGACGACGTCGCCGCCGCCTACGAGCGCTTCGCTGCGGGCGGCAAGCTCGGCAAGATCATCCTGATCCCGTAGCCGGACCGGCAGTGCTCGAGCTTGACGCTCTGAGCCGCCGCTACGGGGAGGTGGTGGCTCTCGACGACCTGAACCTCTCTGTCCCCGACGGAACGATCTGCGGCTTCGTGGGGCCCAACGGCGCCGGCAAGACAACCGCCATGCGCATCGTCCTCGGCGTGCTCGCCGCCGACTCGGGCGAGGTGCGGTGGGCGGGCCGGCCCGTCGACGCGGCGTCGCGGGCGCGCTTCGGCTACATGCCCGAGGAGCGCGGCCTGTATCCCAAGATGCGCACCGCCGACCAGCTGCAGTACTTCGCCCGCCTGCACGGGGTGACGCGTGGCGACGCGCCCGCCGCGGCAGCGCGCTGGATAGAGCGCCTGGGCCTGGAGGGGCGCGCCCGCGACCGGGTTGAGGCGCTGTCGCTCGGCAACCAGCAACGAGTGCAACTCGCGGCGGCGCTCGTCCACGATCCGGCGGCGCTCGTCCTCGACGAGCCGTTCTCGGGCCTGGACCCGCACGGCGTCGACGTCATGAGCGAGGTCCTGCGCGAGCGCGCGGCCGATGGCGTGCCGGTGCTCTTCTCCAGTCACCAGCTCGAGCTCGTCGAGCGCCTGTGCGACACCGTCGCGATCATCAAGGACGGGCGGCTGGTCGCGGCCGGCGCGGTCGCCGAGCTGCGCGCCCGCGGCGGTGGCGGGGCCTGGCGCGTCGTGGTGCGCGGCGCCCCTGCCGACTGGGCGCAGCGCGTGCACGGCGCGCGCGTGGTCTCGTCGGGCGGGCGCGGGGTGCTCGTGGTGCTCGAGCACACCGACGAGCAGGCGCTGCTGGACGCGGCCCGCGCCGCGGGCCGCGTGTGTCATTTCGCGCGCGAGGAGCCAACGCTGGCCGACCTCTTCCGCGGAGTCATCGCCGCATGAGCGGCCGGTCGGCGATCGCGCTCGTCGCGCGGCGCGAGATCGTCGAGCGCCTGCGCGAGCGCTCGTTGCTGATCTCGACGCTCGTGACGATCACGATCCTCGCCGCGATCATCGTCGTGCCCTCGGCGATCGGGCTCGGCGCCACCAAGACGCACAAGGTTGCAGTCGCCGGCCCCCGGGCCGAGCGGCTGGCGCGGGCCGCGCAACCGGCGGCACGCCCCCTGAAGGCGCGGATCGAGATCGTGCGCGTCGCCGACGACGCGGCCGTGCGCCGGGCCGTGCGATCCGACGACGCGGACGCCGGGATCACGCGCGCGGCCGACGCGATCGTCGCGCACAAGCAGATCGACGACAACCTGGGTGTCGCGCTACAGGAGGGCGCGCGCCTGCTGCGCCTGCGCGAGCCCCCGCCGGCACCGCTGCCCGTGCGCTCGCTGGAGGCGGTTGACCGCAGTGCTGACCAGCAGCAGTCGCTCGCGTTCGTCGCGGTCCTCATGCTCTATGGGCAGCTGATCACCTACGGCTTCTGGCTCGCGGGCGGGATCGTCGAGGAGAAGAGCTCACGAATCGTCGAAGTGCTGCTCGCGGCGATCACGCCGCGCCAGCTGCTCGCCGGCAAGATCCTCGGCATCGGCCTCGTCGGCCTCGGCGAGCTGCTGCTGATCGGCGTGACGGGGGCGGCGCTCGCGATCGCGACCGGGACGCTCGACCTCGCCGGGGATGCCGTCTCGGCGCTGGCGATCGTGCTGGCCTGGTTCGTCCTCGGCTACGCGTTCTACTCCTGCATGTTCGCCGTCGCAGGTGCGCTCGTGCCGCGCCAGGAGGACATCCAGAACTCGACCGGGCCACTGACGATCGTCCTCATCGGCTCCTTCCTGCTCTCGTTTGCGGCCATCGACGATCCCGGCGGCAGCCTCGCGACGGCGCTGTCGTTCGTGCCGGCGACGGCGCCGATGATCGCCCCCGTGCGGCTGATCGCGGGCGAGATGCCGCTCGTGCAGGTCGTGCTGTCGGTCGCCGTGCTCGCCGCCTGCACGGCGGCGCTCGTGTCCGCAGCCGCGCGGATCTACGCCAACGCCGTCCTGCGCACCGGCACCCGCGTCAAGCTCCGCGACGCCTGGCACGCCCCGCAGAGCTGAGCAGGCTCAGCCGCTCGCCGGAAGTTCTCCGCGCAGCAGCGCCGGCAGCCGGTCGAGGTTCGGCAGCAGGAAGCCGGCGGCGATCAGCGGCAGCGCGGGGATCGCGCGGTCGAGCTCGAGGCTCAGCGCCAGCGAGGCGAGCAGGCCGAGCGCCAGGCCGATCACCGTCGCCGCGCGGCGCAGGCGGTAGTGCCACGCCCAGGCGGCGAACATCGAGAGAAACAGCGCGTCGGACAGCCCCAGGTGGCCGGCGCTGCCCATCCCGCCCCACGCGGGCAGGTCGAAGCTCAGCGGATCGACGATGTCGGTGCCGTCGGACAGCAGCCGGGAGGACGGCCCGCTCGCGACCGACCACACGTCCAGTGCGGCGACGATGATCGGCAGCGCGACGACGGTGACCGCCGATTCAAGCCAGCGGGCGAACAGCAGGCCGATGGCGGCCGCGAGCAGCGCCTCGGCGACGTTGGCGCCCGCGCCCACCCCCGCCGCCCCGTCGGCGTTGAGCGCCCCCGCGATGAGCCCGGCGCCGAGGGCGATGAGCAGCGGGCCGAACAGCGTCTCCACCGCCGGCGCGATGGCCAGCGCGCTGATGGCGACCATGAGCAGCCCGACGCCGCCGGCGACGATCGTCGTCGTGTCCCCGGCGGGCAGCGCCGGCAGCGCGGGGGCTGCGAGGAAGTAGGCGAGCGCCAGCAGCGGCGCCCCGATCGCGAACGTTCCGGGGCCGGGCCGGCGGCGCCGGCGGCGACGTCCGCTCAGTACGGGGGCAGTTCGGCGTACCACTCGCCGAGCACCCTGAAGGCCGACCAGAACGCGCGCTTGGCCGCCTCCTCGTCGAGCGCCTCGTCGATGTTCGGCACGTACAGCGCCTCGATCGACGGGGTGAGGCGCTGCACCTCGCCCGGGGTTGCGAGCACCGGCCGCGCGAGCGGCAGGCCGAGGTCGTTGAGGATCGCCAGCGCCTCCTCGCCCATGACGACGACGATCTTCGGCTGCACGATCGCGATCTCCTCGACCAGGCGCCCGATGCAGGCCGGGTCGGCGAACGACGTGTCGCTCACCGGGCACTTCACGCACAGCGTGCCGTAGACGGCGAGCGGATCGATCGCCAGGCGCTTGAACGCCTTCATCAGCGCGGCGCCGGCGCGGCCGTAGAAGGCCACGCCCTCCTCGATCTCAGGCGCCGTCGGCACGTGCTTGAGCAGGAGGATGTCGGCCTGTGGGTGGCCCGAGCCGAGCACCGGCATGAGGTGCCCGCGCGGGCAGTCCGGGCACGCCTGCAGCTCCCGCGTGAACGTGTTGAGCTCGCGGATCGCGCGCTCCAGGTACTTCTCGCGGATCTCGTCGTCGGTCGCAGGCATGGCTCGCCGTGGTTTCGACGGCTCCAACGGCCGACCCTGCGCGTGCATCACGACTTGCGCGTCGCCCGCCGCACGCGCCGTTCGCGGCGTGCCGCGCGCGCCCCCGGGGGCGTCGCCCTGGTCTCGAGGAACTTCAGGGCCTGCACGTAGAGCAGCGACGAGGGCTTGGTCGTGATCTCGGCGGTGCGCAGCGCCTCGAGGAACTCCTCGGCGCCGTCGAAGTCGGCCATCCGCACGCGCACCGAGCCCAGGCCCGGCGCGACGTGGGAGTCCGAGCCGGCGCCGGCGAGGATGCGGTACTTGGCCGCGAAGCGCTCGGCCTCCTCGTTGAAGGATCCAATCGCCACGCGCGGGTTGTAGACCTCGATCGCGTCGATGTCGTCGACGATCCCCAGCAGGTGCTCGTAGTCGGGCACCGCATGCATGCGATCGAAGGGATGCGGGACATAGACGAGGCCGCCCTGGCGCTTGATCTCGGCGACGGTCTCGGCGAGCGTCATGCCGCGCTCGATGCGCTCCTCGATGAAGAGGCCGATGACCTCGCCCTGGTCGGCGGTCTTGACCTCCTCGGCAACGATCACCTTCACGCCGAACTCGGCGGCCTTCGCGCGCGCCTCCAGCGCCCCCGAGACGACGTTGTGGTCGGTCACCGCGATCGCTCCCAGGCCCTGCTCGCGCGCGGTCGCCAGCAGCACCTCGACGGGCGTCGCGCAGTCGTGGGAGTGGTCGGTGTGCATGTGCAGGTCGACGTCGATGCGCTCGCGGGAGCGCAGGCGCGTCGCGAGCTGGGCGTTGCCGGTCAGCGGATGGCGGCGCGCGACGAGCCGTCCGTAGACGTCCTCGAGCTCGTCGGCGACGCGCTGCCAGGTCAGCAGCTCGCGCAGCGGCTGTGCTGCGCTGCGCAGGCGCTCGCGCAGGCCCGGGTCGTCGACCAGGCGCGTGAGCTGGGCGGCGAGCGTGTCCACGTCGCGCGGCTCGAAGAGCAGGCCGCGCTCGCCGTGGTCCAGCGCCTCCTCGTAGACAGCCAGGCGCGACGCGAGCGGCACGGCGCCGGCGTTCATCGCGCGCAGCAGCAGCGTCGGCGCCGGCGCCGCGCCGTCGGATGCGGCGACGACGACGTCGAGGCGCGCGAGCGCCGCGTCCTCGGCGAGCTCCTCCGGCGTGTGGAAGCGCACGCGCTCCTCGAGCTCGGGTCGCAGCGGCGTGCTGCTCGACGGCCCGCGCGCGGAGACGACGACCGCCTCCCAGTCGCCGGCCGGCTCCAGGCGGCGCAGCGCGCGCAGGAAGAGCCGCAGCGCGGCGCGCTCCTCGTCGTCGAAGAAGCCGATCCGCACGCGCTGCGGCGGAGGTGACGGCTCGGCGGCGGGCAGCGGATCGGCCCCGGGGAGCAGCACCCGGTAGTCGGCCGGGAAGAAGCGCTGCATGAGGTCGCAGGTCGTGGCGAAGCTCGCGGTGCGCGCATCGAGGCGGCCGAGGACGAGCGAGACGACCTTGCGTGCGACCTGGGTGGACAGCAGCCGTTCGGTCGGTGCGTGAAACGTGCCCACGTTCAGTGCGCGCGAATGGCGCAGCGCGGCGCTCGACGTCGAGGGCGCGAACGGCTCGTGGACGTGGCAGACGTCCAGCGGGACGACCGTCAGCAGATCCTCGATCGTGCGCGAGACGTCGACCGGCAGCGCCGGCGCGCGGCGGCTCGCGCCGGGCAGGTCGGGCAGCGCATCGCCGACGGCCAGCACGCGCGGCGGCGCGCCCGGCTCGGGCAGCAGCGAGGCGGCGTCGTCGCGCGCGGCGCGCAGCGCGGCGCGCGTCTCGCGCACGGCGTCCTGCGAGCGCGACGGGGCCACGATCAGAACCTGGTGCCCGCGGGCGGCGAGCTCGGCAGTCACGCGCTCGACGTAGGTCGTGATCTCGTGGCGGCCGCCGCCCCACGGGTAGGGCGTGACGTGGGCGATCGCGAGGCGCTCGAGGGGCACGCCCTGAGGATACGGACGGGCAGGCGCGGACAGATCAGCCCGTCTGGCGGCCTGCGCGCAGAGCACGGGCGCCATCGGATTTCGGCTCGCCGATGATCGAGGACGCTGGTTATCTCTATATGAGATCTGGCGCAGACTACGAATGTGCAACTGATGTGCTACTAATAACGCTGTCTGTTATGCGCTCATCGCGACGTCAAGTCACTTCCCGATGGGCGCCACCATGTTGACGGTGGTGATCGAGGCGGCCATCACCGCATCGATCGTGCTCCGCTGACGTTAATGATGTGTCGACGCTGACCCGGCTCGCGGGGGGGGCCAATCTCAGCGTGGATCGGCATGTCTTGATCAATGAAGACGGAGGATTAAATGCGCAAACGCGCACTGTGCGCTGGTCTGCTGACCAGCGCGGTCGTACTCGTAGGTGCCCCATCCGCTTTCGCGGCAACAGCCACGTTCGTCGGTGGCACGCTCACCGTCGTCGGTGACGCCTCAGCCGAGACATTTACGGTCGCGCCGAGCGGGACCAACGTCCTGGTGACCTCGACCGTCGCCGTCACGGCGCCGGTCGGCTGCACCCAGCCGACCGCAAACAGCATCGCCTGTCCGGACGCCACCACGAACACCGTCATCATCAATGCCGGCACCGGCGCAGACACGCTGTCCTTCGCCGGTGGCACGATCAACGCCAACGTGCAGCTCAACGGTGAGGGCGACGGTGACACGCTGACCTCGAACGACCAGAGCAGCTTCTTCTCCGGCTCGTTCGTCTCGCTTGCCGGCGGCGACGGCAATGACACGCTCAACGCCGGGACCGGCACGCTGTCCTTCGGGGACACGGGTGGCCCTGGTAACGACATCTTCAACGGGTCCGCGCAGTTCTCCGACCAGTTCACCGCCGAGATCGGCAGCGATACCTACAACGGCGGAACCCGCGTTCCGGCCGCGAACGAGACCGTCGGCGACGCCGCGACCTACCAGCTGTTCAACGCGCAGGACTCGATGAGCTACTTCGGTCGCACCGACGCGGTCGGGGTCTCGCTCGACGGCGTGGCCAACGACGGCGGCGCGGGTGAGAACGACAACGTCGCCGCCGACGTGGAGAGTGTCGACGGCGGCTCGGCCGCGGACACGCTGCTCGCGGGCGCCAATGCGGCACGGCTCGACGGCAACGACGGGGCCGACGTGATCACAGGCGGACCGTCGGACGACCAGCTCAACGGTGGTGGCGCCTCTGACGGCATCTCCGGGGGTGCAGGCGACGACACGCTCACCGACGGCGACTCGACCCCAGACATCATCAATCCCGGCGATCCGGCCCTGCCGGCTGCCGGCAACGACGTGCTCGACGGCGGTCCCGGCAACGACAACCTGAACACCGACCGCGGTGCCGACAACATGATCGGCGGAACCGGGGAGGACAGCGCGTCCTTCGCGATCTTCGGCGATCGTCCCATCCCGCAGACGTCGGCAGCGGCGGCGACGACGCCGCAGGCGTTCAACGGCTTCACCGTCACGCTCGACGACGTGGCCAACGACGGGCCGACCGGCGCCGCGGAGGGCGACAACGTCCACAGCGACGTCGAGGAGGTCTCGACCGGCAGCGGCGCTGACAGCATCACCGGCTCGGCGGCGGCGAACACGATCTTCTCGGGTGCGGGCAACGACTCGATCGATCCGGGCGCCGGCGCCGACTCCGTCTTCGCCGGGCTCGGCGATGACGTCGTCTCGGCCGTCGACCAGACGACCGACAACATCGACTGCGGCAAGGGCACCGACGCTGCGGCCGTCGACCTCGCCGGCGCACAGCCGACGCGCGCCGACGTCACGATCGACTGTGAGTCGATCAGCGGGCAGTCCTTCGGTCCGGTGGTCACCCCGACGCCCCCGATCGACGTGAGCAAGATCGTCCTGAGGCTCTCCAGCAAGACCGTCAAGGCCAAGACGTTCCGCAAGAACGGCCAGCTACCGGTGAAGGTCACCTGCAGCAAGCCGTGCTCGCTGACCGGCGAGGCGTTCACGACGAAGGCGAGCATCCGCATCGTCACGAAGGTCGGGCAGTTCAAGGTGGGTTCCGCACACCTGAACCTCGGCGCCGGGACGCGGACGCTGAAGGTCAAGATCGCCAAGAAGTACCTCTCGAGGTACAAGCGTCAGCTGCGCACCAAGAAGCAGATCAAGAAGGGCCTCTCGTTCGTCGTCGGCGTGACGGCAAGCGATGCCCTCGGCATCCAGGTGAGCGCGAAGCGCACCATCAAGGTCAAGGGCTAGTCCAGGCCGGCGCCCGCGGGATGGACTTCGCGGGCGTCTGCGCCTTCCCCGCAACACCGAACGGCCCGCCTCCCCGGCGGGCCGTTCGCGTTTGCGCTCAGCCGTTGTCGTACAGGCTCTTGAACGTGTCCGCGTAGCGCTCGTAGACGACGTTGCGCTTGACCTTGAGCGTCGGCGTGAGCTCGTCGTGCTCCTGCGAGAGGTCGCGCTCGAGGATCGCGAAGCGCTTGACCTGCTCGATGCGGGCGAAGCGCTTGTTGGACTCGTCCACTGCGGCCTGCAGCTCGGCGCGCACGGCTGGGTCGACGGCCAGCGCCGCGAGATCGGCGCTGTCGAGGCCGAGCTTCTCGGCGAGCGCCGGAGCCTCGTCGGGATCGAGCGTCAGCAGCGCGGTGAGGTACTGGCGGCGGTCGCCGTAGACGACGGCCTGCGAGACCCAGCGCGACTGGGTCAGCGCGCTCTCGATGTTCGACGGCGAGACGTTCTTGCCGCTCGACGTGATGATCAGGTCCTTCTTGCGGCCGGTGATGTGCAGGTAGCCGTCGGCGTCGATCTCGCCCAGGTCGCCCGAGTGCAGCCAGCCGTCGACGAGCGTCGCCCTGGTCGACTGCTCGTCCTCGTAGTAGCCGGTGAAGATCTGCGGGCCGCGCATGAGCACCTCGCCGTCCTCCGCGATGCGCAGCTCGGTGCCCGGCAGCGCCCGTCCCACGGTGCCGACCTTGTGCTCGGCGATCGTGTTGAGCGTCACGACGGCCGACGTCTCGGTCATGCCGTAACCCTCGAGCACCCAGACGCCCGCGGCGTGGAAGAACGTGATGATCTCCTCGTCGATCGGCGCCGCGCCGGTGAGCGCGAGCTGGATGCGCCCCCCGAAGAGTGCGCGCACCTTGTTGAGGACGAGCCGGTCGGCGAAGTCGTACTGGGCCTGGAGCAGGCGCCCCGGCGCGCGGCCCTCGCGCTCGCGCGCGCGCACCTTGCGCCCGACGTCGAAGGCCCACCGGAAGACCTTCAGCTGCGCGCCGCCGGCGGCCTGCACCTTGGCGGTCGCGGCCGTGTGGATCTTCTCGAAGATCCGCGGCACCGACGGCAGGTGCGTCGGCTGGGTGATTGCGACGTCCTCGATGATCTTCTTGGGGTCCCGGCGCCAGTAGGCGAGCTCCGAGCCGGCGTCGATGCCGAACAGCTCGACGAGCCGCGTGAGGACGTGCGCGAGCGGCAGGAAGATGTAGATGACGTCCTGGCCCGGCCGGGTCTGCAGCCGCGCCTTGACCATGTCCACGACCGAGCGCAGGTTGGCGTGCGTCAGCATGCAGCCCTTCGGCGGGCCTGTGGTGCCAGAGGTGTAGACGATCGTCGCGAGGTCGTCCTCGGCGATCGCGCTCAGCCGCTCGTCGAGTTGCGCGTCGGTGGTCTCGGCGCTGCGGTCGCGCAGCGCCTCCATCGAGAGCGCGTCCTCGGCCTCGCCCTCGAAGGCGATGACGTGCGCCAGCCCGGGCAGGGCCGAGCGGATCTCGCGCAGCTTGACGAGCTGCTCCTCGTTCTCGCAGAAGATCACGCTCGCGCCGCAGTGCTCGAGCACGTACTGGCACTCCTCGGGCGCGTTGGTCTGGTAGACCGGCACGACGACGGCGCCGGCGCAGATCGCGCCGAGGTCGGCGAGCGTCCACTCCGCGCGCGTGTTCGAGAGGATCGCCACGCGATCGCCGGCCCCGACCCCCAGGGCGATCAGGCCCTTGGCGATCTGGCGGACCCCCTCGCCGAGGGCGGGGTAGGAGATCCGCCGCCAGCCGCCGCCATGCGCGTAGCGCAACGCCGTGCCGCTGTAGGCTCCGGCCGCATCCAGGACGAGCGTCGCGAGCGTCCGTGCCGGTGCCGCGGCCGGGGTGGGGCCTGCCGTCTGGGTGCTGCCGCTGTCGTCCGTGCTCATCGCCGAATCCTACGCACGGCGACCGCGCCCGCCTGCGCCGGGCGGTGCCGATCGGTCAGCGCACGACGCGAAACGGCCTGCTCGCGGGACCGACGCGGTTTCCCGAGGCGTCCAGCGCGACGAGGTTCAGCCGGTAGCTGCCGGCGGTCAGCGTGCGCCCGGCGAAGCGCGGCGTGAGCGTGAACGACCGCGCGCCGCTGTTCAGCGCGACCGTCCGCGAGCCCCTGCGCGCGACGAAGCGGGTGCAGCGCCGGTCGCGGCTCGAGTGCTTGCGCGGCGGCGCGACGCAGCGCGACCCGCGTCGCACGCCCCTGCGCCCGGTGGCGACGGTCACCGTCAGCTGCGCAGGGCGCGAGAGCGTCAGCCGCACCCGGGCGCGCGTGGCGCGGCGCGCCCGCACGTGGCGGCGCCGGCTCGCCTTGCGCGCGAGGTGCAGGGTGGAGGGCACGATGCGCAGCCCCGCGAGCGCGACCCGCGGCGGCGGGGGCGGGGGCGGGGCAGGCGCAACCGGCGGCGCAACCGGCGGCGGGGGCGGCGCGGCGGCAAACGACGCGCCGGCGGTGCGGTCGGCCGCCATCGAGACGGTGCAGGCCGGGGCGCCCCCGGCCGCTGCGCAGGCGCCCGTCCAGCCCGCGAAGACCGAGCCGGGCAGCGCGGCGGCGGTGAGCGTCACCTGGCGCCCGGCGCCGAAGTGCTGCGTGCAGTCGGTGGCGCACGCTATCCCGAGCGGGCTGCTCGTGACGGTTCCGCGCATGACCGCGTCGATCGAGACGACCAGTGCCGCGACCGGCGGCGGCCCGTGCCCCGGCGCGTCGAGGCGCAGGACGCGGTTGTTGCCGTAGTCGGCGACGAGCAGCGTCGCGCCGTCGGCGCTGAGGGCGAGCCCGCCGGGCTGGATGACCTGCCCCGGGTCCGAGCCCTCGGCGGCGAGCACGTCCCAGGTGAACGTGCCGGCGCCCGCGGGCGTGCCGCGCAGCACGCGCGCGCCGTCCGGCGTCCCCGGGCGCAGCTCGGAGACGTAGAGGGTCCCGGTCGCCGGGTCGAGCGCCAGGCCGTCGGGGTGATACCAGGCGGCGGCCCCGTTCGGCGCCGCGACGTCGATGCCGGTGACCGCGTCGAGCACCCGCGTGGCGTCGGCGGCGTAGACCTCTGCGAGCCCGTCGGAGGCGACGGCGGACGGGCGCGTGAGGCCGGCGCGCAGCGACGTCACGGTCCCGTCGGCGGCGAGCTGGGCGATCCGGCCGTTGCCGGCATCGGCGACGTACATGCTCCCGGCCGGGCCGGCCGCAAGCGACTGCGGGTCGGCGATCGCGCCGGCCGGCGTCGTGCGCAGCACGGCGCCGCCAGGAGCGATCACGACGACGCGGTCGTTGCCGGTGTCGGCGACGACGGTGTTGCCCGCGGCGTCGAAGGCGACGGCGCCCGGCAGGCTGAACTGCCCCGCCGCCGCACCCTCGGTGGCGTAGCCGTTGAAGGTGCTGATGAGCCCGAGCTGGCGTGCGAACGTGCCGTCGGGGTCGGCGAGCGCGATGCGGTGGTTGAAGCTGTCGGCGACCGCGATCGTGCCGTCGGGGGCGAACGCGACGCCGCGCGGACGCGAGAAGTAGCCCGCGCTGCGCCCGGCGAGTCCCCAGGCTGCGGCGAGGTTGCCGTCGGCGTCCAACACGTGGATGCGGTTGTTGGCCGTGTCCGCGACCGCGACGCCGCCCTGGGGGTCGTCGCTCAGGCCGGCGACGCCGCGGACGATCGAGAACAGCCCGGGGGTGCGGCCGAACGCGCCGAAGGTGCTGACGAAGCCGAGGGTCTGGGCGTCGAAGACGTCGACGCGATTGTTGAGGTTGTCGCCGACGTAGAGGTGCTGACGGGAGTCGACGGCCACGTCGTAGGGCGCCTGGAACTGCCCGGGCCCGCTGCCGCTGGAGCCCGCCTGGCCGGTCAGCAGCAGGCTCTGCGGATCGAGCACCGCGACGCGGTCGTTCTGGTCGTCGGCGACGTAGACGTGCGTCCCGCCGGGGTCCAGCGCGATTCCCTGCGGGCGCAGGAGCGCGAGGCTGGGATCGCTGAACACCGGCGGGCCGGCGGGCAGCAGCGTCGTCAGGTCCAGCGTGAAGCGCGCGACCCGGCTGCGGCCCTGGTCGGCGATGTAGACGACCGGCGGCGCGGACGCCGTGCGCTGATCGACCGCGATGCCGCTCGCGCTGATGCCCGCGCCGATCGCGGGGTCGCCCGCGGCGAGGTCGAGGATCGTCGCGTCGCCAAAGCTCGACAGGTGGTGCCCGTCGCCCGCATCGAAGACCTGCACGCGGTCGTTCTCGCTGTCGAGGACGTAGACGTGGCCGGAGCGGTCGGTCGCGACGCCGCCCACCACGCCGAGCCGGCCCTGCTCGTGCCGCGCGGCCCGCGCGCCGAAGCTGAAGCGGTAGGAGCCGTCGCGCCCGAAGGCCTGCACGACGCCGCTGTACTGATCGGCGGCGTAGATCAGCCCCCCGCCCGGCGAGAACGCCACGGCCTGGACGAAGCGAAAGACGCCTCCGCCGTTGGGCGCCTCGCCGACGATCGAGGTCGACAGCGCGGGTGCGGCCTGCGCGACGGAGGGCGCGGCCGCGGCGAGCGCGACCAGGACGGCGAGGTGCAGTGGTCGCAGGCTCATATGTGGCTGCAACCTCGTTGCAGCCACAGAGTTGCGTGCGCCGCCCGCTACGAGCCGGCGGCGCCCTTCGCCTTGGCCCGCGCGGGCGCCTTGCGGCCCTTGGGCTCGGTGCCCGGCGTGCGCGCGTATTTCGCGATGAACTTCTCGGTGTCGGCGTGCGCCTCCTCGTCGGGGCGCGGGTTCATCGGCGACTTCATGAGGTACGAGGACGGGCCGTCGAGCTGGCCCGACAGCCCGTGGTTCAGCGCCAGCTTGC
>JAXDFS010000321.1:0-3322 GCA_034665465.1 Solirubrobacteraceae bacterium | reverse complement strand
ACGCGACGAGCGGGTTGACGCCCTGTGCCAGCCGGACGTTGGAGGCGTCGTCGAAGAGATCGCGGTAGCCGCGCGTCCCGTGGGGCTCGAAGTCCAGGTCGATGTCGGCCCGCGAGGTCATGAAGGAGCAGGGCGCCAGGACGCGCAGGTCGGCGCGGCGCAGATCCAGCGGGCGCTCGTCGCGGCGCCCGGCGATCCCGAGCTCGGCCTCGAGCTCGATCAGCGCGTTGCACAGCCGGTCGACGTTGCGCGAGTAGGAGCCGGGCACGATCGCGACCCCCGAGACGAAGCCGCCGTTGTTGTAGATGGCCTCGGCGATGTCGCCGACCAGAACGAATTCGACGTTTTGCGCCTCGAGCGTCTGCAACGTGGCCAGAAGCGTCGGATCAAGCTCGAGCTCGCTCATGTGCAGGCTTTCGGGGGCGAGCGCGCCATCCCTTCCCGGAGTCGATCGGCCTGCTGCGCTACCCTGTCGCGACCCATGGCCGTCCCCAAGCAGAAGCAATCGCACAGCCGCACCGCCAAGCGCCGTGCGCAGCACAAGATGGCCGCGCCGACGTACAACGCGTGCCCGCACTGCCACGCTCCCCGCCTGCCCCACCGGGTCTGCGGAACGTGCGGGACCTACGCCGGCCGTGAGGTCGTTGCGCCCCCGGCGCACGACCACGACCACTGAGATCGGCCGGCGCATGCCGGCCCGCCGCATCCCGGCCCGCCTCGGCCGATCCAACGGGAGGATCGAGCCCGATCAGCCGCAGCGGGTGCCGATCATCGCGGTCGACGCCAACGGCGCCGACCTCGGACCCGCCGAGGTCGTGGCGGGCGCCAACCTCGCCGCCCAGCAGGGCGTGCGCGTGCTGCTCTTCGGCCCCGCGGCCGAGATGGGCGCCGCGGGCCCCGGCATCGAGGTCATCGACGCGCCGGAGTCGATCGCCAAGTCGCCCAACCCGGCGGCCGCGGCGCGCTCGCACCCCGACTCCTCGATCGTGCGCGCCGCCCGCGCCGTCGCACGCGGCGACGCCGACGCGCTGGTGTCGGCCGGCGCGACCGGCGCCGCGCTCGCCGCGGCCCTGTTCAACATCAAGCGCGACCGCGGCATCCTGCGCCCGGCGCTGGCCGCGCTCGTCCCGGTTCCCGGCGCGCCGGTCACGCTCGTCGACGTCGGCGCGAACACCGAGGTGCGCGCCGAGCACCTCGTCCAGTTCGCCTTCATGGGCGCCGCGCTCGCGCAGATTGTGCACGGGGTGTCCGAGCCGCGCGTCGCGCTGCTGTCGGTCGGCGAGGAGGCCACGCGCGGCACGCCCACCGTCCTGGAGGTCCACGCCCGCCTGAGCGCCGCCACCGGCCTGAACTTCGTCGGCAACATCGAGGGCCACGCCCTCACCGAGGGCCGGGCCGACGTCGTCGTCACCGACGGCTTCACCGGCAACGTGACGCTCAAGGTCATGGAAGGCGTCTCGGACAAGATGATCGCCCTGCTGAGGGAGTCCGCGACGTCGTCGCGGCGCGCGAAGGCCGGCGGCGTCCTCATGGCGCCCGCGCTGCGCGCCTTCCGCGACGAGATCCACCCCGAGATCGCCGGCGGGGCCTATCTGCTCGGCCTGCGCCGGATCGGCGTCGTGGGCCACGGCCGCTTCACGAGCCGCGGCTTCGAGCAGTCGATCCTGCTGGCGGCGCGCGGCGTGACGGGCGACGTCGTCGGGCGCACCCACGAGGCGCTGGAGCGAGCCGGCGCGCTGCGCAAGGGCGGCGCGGCGCTGTCCGACAGCGGCTCTACGGTGTCGGCGTCATGACGAGAGAAGAAGTCTTCGCCATGGTCCGCGCGCACCTCGTCGACGAGCTCGAGGTCGACCCCGCCCGGATCGACGACACGACCAACTTCCGGGCCGACCTCGAGGCCGATTCGCTGGACCTCTACACACTGGTGCAGGAGCTCGAGGACTCCTACGGTGTGACGATGAGCGACGAGCAGGCGGCGAAGATCGTCACGGTCGGGCAGGCGGTCGACTTCGTCGTGGCCAACTCCGGCCCGCATGAGCCCTGAGCCCTGAAGCTCCTCACCGAACTTCTCGGAGAGCTGCCGGAGCATCTGTACCGGCAGGTGTTCACGCACGCGTCCTGGACCGAGCGCCGCAGCGACTCCTACTCGCGGCTGGCCTTCCTCGGCGACTCGGTGCTTGGCCTGGCCGTGACGTCGCACCTGTACCCGCGCCTGGAGGCCGAGCGCTTCGGCGCCGGCCGGCTGACGAAGATCCGCGCGCAGAGCGTCTCCGGCGTCTCCTGCCGGGTGGTCGCCGAGCGCCTCGGGGTGCCCGACCGCCTGCGTGCGACGGCGCCCGGCGGCGTCGGCCAGAGCGTGGAGGCGCTCGTGGAGACCGAGCGCGTGCTGGCTTCGGTCATCGAGGCGGTGATCGGCGCCTGCTACCTGCACTCGGGCTACGAGCGCACCGCGGCGGCGGTCGTCGAGGCCTTCCAGCCCGAGATCGCCAATGCGCTGGAGCACCCGGTGGACTTCAAGTCGACGCTGCAGGAGCGCCTCGCGCGCCGGGCGGAGACCGTCGAGTACACGATCGCGGCGCAGGACGGCCCGCCGCACGACCGGACGTTCGAGGTCGTGGCGAGCGTCGGCGGCGCTCCGGTCGGCCGCGGGGCGGGCCGCTCGAAGAAGCACGCCGAGCAGGAGGCCGCCCGCATCGCGCTGGAGACCCTGCATCCCGACGCGCCGATCCCGGTCGAGGACGAGTGACCGCGTGCATCTGAGCTCGCTGACGCTCAAGGGGTTCAAGTCCTTCCCGGACCGCACGAAGCTCGTGTTCGGCCCTGGCGTGTCGGTCGTCGTCGGCCCCAACGGGTCGGGCAAGTCCAACGTCACCGACGCGGTCCTGTGGGCGATGGGCGAGCAGTCGCCGCTCGCCGTCCGCGGGCAGTCGATGCGGGACGTGATCTTCGGCGGCGGGCGCGGGGTGCAGGCGCGCTCGGCGGCCGAGGTGGAGATCGTCATCGACAACTCCGACGGCGCCGTCGACGTGCCGATGGGCGAGATCTCGATCGTGCGGCGCCTGGATCGCTCCGGCGAGGGCGAGTACCGCCTCAACGGCGCCCGCTGCCGGCTGGTCGACGTGCTCGAGATCCTCTCCGACACGGGCCTCGGCAAGGAGATGCACTCTGTCGTCTCGCAGGGGCGCGTCGAGACGATCGTGACCTCCAAGCCGCGCGAGCGCCGGCTGCTCATCGAGGAGGCCGCCGGCCTCGGCAAGCACCGCTAGCGCCGCCGCCGCGCGCAGCTCAAGCTCGAGCGCACGCAGGACAACCTCGACCGCGC
>JAXDFS010000320.1:0-2901 GCA_034665465.1 Solirubrobacteraceae bacterium | reverse complement strand
GCGAGACGCGCTCGGAGATGCGCGGGCGCTCGAGCGCCGCCGGCGGCGCGGCCTGCGTCGAGCGGGCGACGGACGGCAGCGCGCGCTGCAGGCCGTCGACCGGGCGGCCGAGACCGTCGATGACGCGCCCCAGCAGCTCGTCTCCGACGGGCACGCGCACCGGGCGGCCGGTGGCCGCGACCGCATGGCCGGGGCCGATCCCGTGGATCTCGCCGAGCGGCATGAGCAGCGTGCGCCCGGCGCGGAAGCCGACGACCTCGGCCGGGACCGGCGGGCGCTTGCGGCCGGCGTCGATCGTGCAGACCTCGCCGACCTCGGCGTGTACCCCGGTCGCCTCGACGATCAGCCCGATGAGGTCGTCGACGCGCCCGCGGCGCTCGTGCAGGTCGGCGCCGGCGATGCGCTCCGCGCAGCGCTCCAGGGCGGTCATTGCGCGCCGAGCTCGGCGGCGACCAGCGCCCGCACCGCGTCGAGCTTGCGCTCGATCCGCGCGTCGACCTCGCCGACAGACGTGCGCACCAGCGCGCCGCCGCGGGCGACCCGCCGCTCGCCGTGCACCTCGAGGTGCGCCTCGGGGGCGCCGAGGCCCGCCGCGCGCACGATCTCCACGTCGTCGGGATGCACGCAGACGACGATGCGCTCGCCGTCGAGCACCCCGCGCAGCGCGCCGCGGACGACGTCCAGCACCCGCTCGGGCTCGATCTCGAGCGCTCCGGCGACGACCTTCTCGGCGATCGCGAGCGCGAGCTGCGCCGCGCGCGACTCGGCGGCGTCGACCGTCGCGTCGCGCAGCGCGCGCGCCTCCTCGAGCGCGTGCTCGAGTGCCGCTGCGGCGGGGGCGAGCTCGGCTGCGGCCGCCTCGCGCCCCAGCGCGATCCCCTCCGCGCGGCCGTCCTGCACGGCCTGCTCGCGCAGCGCGCCGGCCTGCGCGCGCGCGGCGTCGATGATCTCCCGCGCGGCGACGACCGGATCCTGCGACGGGGCGGGGGCGAGCTGCTCGAGCTCATCGAGCGCCACCGGCCGGGCCTCAGAGCATGTCGTCATCGCCGCCCCTGCCGATGACGATCCCGCCGGCCTCCTCCAGGCGGCGCACGACGGCCACGATCCGGC
The DNA here is from genome assembly GCA_034665465.1 of Solirubrobacteraceae bacterium. GTDB lineage: Bacteria > Actinomycetota > Thermoleophilia > Solirubrobacterales > Solirubrobacteraceae > CADCVQ01. The sequence goes on along the minus strand of JAXDFS010000320.1, from coordinate 1,791 downwards.
CCTGCGCCTCCTCCACGACGGCGCGCTTCTGCGCGGGCTGGTACTCCATCTCCTCGGCGAGCATCTCGCCGCCGCGCTCGGACATGTTGGAGTAGATGCGCTCCTGCACGTCGCGCCCGACGCCGCGCAGCGCGAGCGCGAGGTCCTTGGACTCGACCTCCTTGAGGATCAGCTGGATCGAGCGGTCGTCGAGCTTGATGATGTCCTCGAAGGTGAACAGCAGCATCCGCACCTGCTCGGCGAGCTCGGCGTCGACCTCGGCGAGCGAGTCCAGGACGTTGCGCTCCGTGCCGCGATCGGTGTGGTTGAGGATCTCGGCGAGCGAGTGCACGCCGCCCGCGACCGCGTAGTCCTGCGAGACGACGTTGGAGAGACGCTGGCGCAGCACGCTCTCGACGGCCTCGATGACCTCGGGCGAGGTCTCGCGCATGGTGCCGATGCGCATCGCGACCTCGGCCTGCTCCTCGGGCTCGAGCAGGGCGAGCACCTGCGCGGCGAGGTCGGTGTGCAGGTTGGCGATGACCAGCGCGACGGTCTGCGGGGCCTCGTTGCGGATGAACGCGTGGATCTGCTCGGGGGGCGTGCGGCGCAGGAACTCGAACGGGCGGCGCTCGATGGCGGCCGACAGCCGGCCGACGATCTGGCGCGCGCGCTCGGGCCCGACCGCGCGCTCGAGCACCTCGCGGGCGTACTCGACGCCGCCCTCGGCGAGGTAGGCCTGCGCGAGGCAGGTCTCGACGAGCTCGCCGATGACCTCCTGGCTGATGTCCGCCGGCACCTGGTTGAGCTTGGCCATGTCCAGCGACAGGGCCTCGATCTCGTCCTCCTTGAGGTGGCCGAAGATCTCGGCGGCGCGGGCCGGGCCGAGGCTCACCAGGAGGACGGCCGCCTTCTGGCGCCCGCCCAGCCGCGAGCGCTTGCGCGGAGCGCCGACCTGCGTGCTCTCTGGGGCTTCGGTGGTCATGCGATGCCCGCGGTAGTCGGCCTACCTGAACGCAGCTTGAGCGCCGTTCGAGCCTTCTGAATGGGCCGCCCGCCCGGGGGGCATCCCTCCGTCGATGACCACCTCAGCAACCGTAGAGCGCGCAGCCCGATCCCCCCTCGACGGCTACGCGCCCGACCACGAGCACCGCCCGCTCGGCGGCTACACCGCCCTGGCCGGCGTCTTCACGGCTGCGCTCGCCGGCGGCCTCGTCGCCGCCCAGCGCGGCGGCGGCACGCTGCCCGAGGAGCTCAGCGTCAAGGACGTCGTGCTCGCCGGCGTCGCGACGCACAAGCTCAGCCGCCTGATCGCCAAGGACAAGGCGACGAGCTTCCTGCGCGCGCCCTTCACGCGCTACCAGGAGTCGACAGGCCACGGCGAGCTCGCCGAGGCGGCCCGCGGCGAGGGCCTGCGCCTGGCGATCGGCGAGCTGCTCATCTGCCCCTATTGCCTGGCGCAGTGGATCGCCGGTGCGTTTGCCGTCGGCCACGTCGCGTCGCCGCGGCTCACACGCCTGCTCACCGCGATGTGGACCGCCCATGCGATCGCCGACGCGGCCCAGCTCGCCTACAGCGCAGCGGAGAAGCGTGCCTGACGAGGAGCCCCCCTCCGAAGAGCTGGACCTCGCGCGCGCGCGCGACCTGGAGGGCCGCACCCGCGGGCCGTGGGTCCGCCGGGCGTTGCTGTCCGTGCTGGGGCTCGTGATCGTGCTCGGCGCGATCGGGGCGCTCGGCCAGGAGACCGTGACGCGCTCGGCCGCGAGCCCACAGGCGACGCTCGACCTCAACGCGCCCACGGTCCTGCGCGGG
>JAXDFS010000319.1:0-7789 GCA_034665465.1 Solirubrobacteraceae bacterium | reverse complement strand
ACGGGCTCAACGGCCCATATGCGCGGCGGCCTGCCCTCAGCCTGAGTTCCCCGCTGCCCCTGTTCCGGTCGCACCTACTTCGCGACCAAGGACAACGACCCCTCTTTCATAACCGATATCAGCCTGACCGCGCGTCGCGCACAGCACTGCCGGACCGCCACCCACCCAGCCGACCACACCCCCGCCCCGACCCAGCGCCAACGCGCCAAACCAACAACCCCCGATTGACAAACAACACTCCATATCAGCAACGGGGGCGGCTGCATCCGGGCCCCGGACGGGCGACGGCGCCACCGCTGGTGACGCCGTCTCCCATCAGGTCTGCCGGTGCGCGGCCTAGCCGGCCCTGACCGTCTTGGTCTTGGAGTTCTGAGGCGTCAGGACGACGTTGCCCTGGAAGCGCGCGCGGACCTGCAGGCTGCCCCGGCGCGAATGCAGCCGCGTCCTGAAGCTCACCGTGCTCGAGTAGGTGCAGTCCGCCTTGACGGAGACGTTGCGCGAGGAGATCGTCGTGTGGTGTCGCTGGAAGCGCACGGTGACGATTCCCGAGCAGATCACGCTGCGCGGAGGCGGCGCGCAGTAGGCCGGGTTTGTGTTGCCGGCGGGGCAGATGATCGGGATGCAGTTGGCGGGCCCGGCCTCGCCTGTCGGTCCGGCGCCCGGAGCGCAGAAGTGCGCCGGCGGGAAGATCTGCCCCGTCGACGTGAACGTGTAGGGCCTCGTCCTGTCGCGCTTCGGAGTGACCTTGAGTGTGACGAGCTCCGTGAACCCCCGGGCCGTGGCGATTGCCACGTCTGATGCGGTGACCGGAACCACGGCGCCGGCGGAGGTGGCAATCAGGGGAACGACTGCCAGCGACAGTGCGGCGAGCATGAGCAGGCGTTTCAAGAGAGCTCCTTCAGAAGTGAGGTGGGCGACGCGCTGGATAGAGATACGACGCGCGTACGTGAAAGCTGACGCACCCGTGCACGGGTCATGTGGCAGGCCATGTGACACTTGTCTCGCCATTCACCCGCGCGCGCAGGCTGACCTTGCGGCGGGTGGCGATCCGTAACTCGAAGGTGCCGTGAGCCCTCGCCCGCACGGTCCGCACCAGGGCCCATCCGGTTGCGGCCCGGCGCTCGATCCGCACCGATCCGGCCACCGGCGAGCGGCCCCAGACGCGCACCGTCTGGTGGCCGGCGCGCTCGGCGACGAGCGGTAGGCGAAACGCCTGCTGTGCGGGCTTCGGGCGACCGTCGGCGAAGTAGACGCCCGACTGGAGCGTCGCCGCAAAGCTCGGTACCGGCAGCTGGTCGTGGATCTGAAACCAGGTGATGGTGTCGACGCCCTGGCGCCAGAGCAGGTAGAAGGCCTGCTCGAGGTAGCGCGCGTGCAGCGCGGCCGGCACGCCCTGAGGGTCGGGCGGCGAGGAGTCATAGGAGACCTCGGTCGCCCACAGGCGGTGGCGCGTGTGTGGCAGCGCCCCTCCCGTGCGCTCGGCCGCGCGCAGCAGGCGCGTGAGCTTGCCCATGTCGGGGATCGAGACGTCGTCGCTGTTGAACGCCGCGCGAGTCGGTGCGCCGACGGAATAGGGGTGGTGTGCGAGGACGTCGAAGCGCGCGGGGGCCGGGCAGGTCGTCGCGCGCAGACGCTTCCCCGACCGGCGCAGGCACAGCATCTCGCGCACGAAGCGCGCGGGCATGATGCGATGCCCGCCCGCGCCCGGGTCGCCGAACGGCGCGGTGCCGGCGGTCACCACCAGGGCGCTCGGGCTGACCGACTTCACGCCGCGGTAGAACGCGGACAGCATGAGGCGATAGTGCTCCGGCGCGAATGTCCTGCCCGCGCTCCACTGAGGGCTGAGGTACTTGTCGAGGTTCGGCTCGTTCCACACCTGGAAGGCCTCGACCCTCGGGAGCGGCTGGCCGGGCCGCGCCGGGTCGGGAAACGTTCCCGAGTAGCGGCGCGCGAGCGCGGCCCCGTAGTCCTCGAGGGCGGCGGGGTCCGGCTTCCAGCTGCCGGCCGATGCGCCCGCCGGACGCCCCGGCCCCTCGGCCCAGCGCGGCGCTCCGGTGAAGCCGGCGAGGATCGCGAGACCGCGCCCCGCCGCCGCCACGACCGCGGCGTCCGAGCGCGTGAAGTCGTAGGCGCGATCGGCGGGGTTGCGGGCGTCGAAGCCCTCCGGGCGCGCTGGGGTGTTGAGCACCGGCCAGCCGACGTCCAGGCGCAGGAGGTCGGCACCGGAGTCCACGGCACGGCCGAGCCACGGCGCTCGTGTGGCGTCGTCGCCGGTGAAGACGCCATCGAAGAAGCCGAGCCTCAAACCCGCAGCATGGGCGCCCGCGGGAGACAGGCCCGTCAGCGCGGTGGCGAGGACCAGCAGGAGGCCGAGACGACGGCGGCTCACGAGCGACCCGCGGGCGTGATCAGGACACCGAGCGCCGGCGCAGCACGACGAGCGTGATGACGCCGAGCAGGCTTGCGAGCAGGATCGCGGGCAGCAGCGCCCCCATTCCTCCGCCGCCCTGTCCCGCTGCCGCCCCCAACACCTCGCCGAGGGGCGAGCGGCCCGTCGCCGAGGGCACGGCGGTGCCGGGCTTCAGCGTGGCGTGCGCGGGAGCGGTCGACTCGACGACGGCGGCCACTGCCCTGCCGTCAGGCCCGAGGCGCTCCAGGCGCGCACGCTGCGCCGCGGTCAGCCGGGGCGCGGTGCCGGCGGCCGCGGGCGGTCGCGGGCGCTGGTTGCCAGTCGCGCCGGGCACGGTCTCGAGGTACTCGTCGATCGCCGAGTTACCCGGAGGGGCGTTGGTCTGTGAGCCCGGGGCCGCCATGGCTGCGGCCGGGAGGGCCAGCAGCAGCAGCGCGACGAGCGCAGAGAGCAGGCGGGTCATACCTGCACGTACGCGCCGGGGCCGCGCAGGCTGACAGCGATCGGAGCTACTGACCGTGGCGCGAGAGCACGTAGGGCACCGTGCGCAGCAGGATCTTGACGTCGCCCCAGAGCGTCCAGTTGGAGACGTAGAGGTGATCGAGCTTGACCATGTCCTCGAGCGGGACGCGCGCCGAGCCCGACACCTGCCACTGGCCGGTCATGCCCGGGGTGAGGCGCAGGCGGCCCCGGCGCACGCCGAGGATGCGGCCGTCCTCGTCGGCGACGAGCGGGCGCGGCCCGACGAGGCTCATCTGCCCGAGCAGCACGTTGAAGATCTGCGGCAACTCGTCCAGCGACGTGCGCCGCAGCGTGCGGCCGATGCGGGTGATGCGCGGGTCCTCGCTGATCTTGAACAGGCCCTCGGCCTCGTTGAGATGGCGCAGGTCGTCCTTGAGCCGGTCCGCCCCGACGACCATCGTGCGGAACTTGAAGATGCGAAACGGCTCGCCCCCGCGACCGATCCGCAGCTGGCGAAAGAGCACGTGGCCCGGGGAGTCCAGGCGGATCGCGATCGCGATGACGGCCATCGCCGGGGCCACGGCGACCAGCAGGATCGCGGCGCCGATCAGGTCGAAGGCGCGCTTGAGCAGCTTCGACGACCGGCTGAGGTTCGAATGGCGAACCCCCAGCAGCGTGACGCCGTAGAGATCGTCGAAGTCGACGGACGAGCCGACGACCTCGAGCATGTCGGGCAGCAGCGAGACGCGCGTTCCGGCCCCGCGCGCGGCCTCGAGCAGCTCGAAGGTCTTCGCGTTCGTGAGGCTGTGCGGGCCGATGATCAGGCGGTGCGCCTCGGCGCCCGCGATGACCTCGAGCACCTCCCTGGCCACATCGGCTCCGCCGAGGCTCATCGCCTCCTCGATCGAGACCCGCGCGACGAGGTCCGCCGGCAGTGCATGGCGGTCGAAGATCGTGCGCAGGCGATCGTAGGAGCGTTCGTCCCCGACGAACAGGCAGCGCTCGCGGGGAAGCCCGCGGCTGGTCAGGGCGCGCGCCGAACGCCGGGCGAGCACCGCCGCCACCACGAAGGTCGCCCCCAGGACGAGGGCCTGGTCCTTGCCCGCCGGCCCGCCGATGAGCTCGGAATCGCCCAGCCAGATGGCCAGCACGAGCAGCGCCCCCAGCTGCGCAAGCCGCGGAAGCTCCTCGACGGTCGTCTTGCGGATGCGCTGATCGTCGCTCTCGTAGAGGCCGATCATCTTCACGGCCGCGATCAGTGCCGGGAACAGCAACAGCACGTACGGCGTGAGCGGGTCCGGCGAGGCGAGCACGACGCTCGCCAGCAACGCCACGGCGAGCGCCACCGCGTCGGCGAACGCCAGCGAGCGACGCAGCCGGCGCTGGCGGGTGTTGCTTTCGACGTTCAGGCGGGCGGCCGTGCGGCCGAACGCGGGGGTTCCGGATTCGACGAGAGCGGGCCTCGGAGGGTCGAGGACTCCCGTCGATCGAAACCGCGAGAAGGCCGATCGTTCACGTGCCCGCTCGTGGGCGATGGGGTGTTCCATAAAATTGGTGCTGTGGGTCTCTGCACGGCCCGCCGAGCTGCGGTCCGGCCATCAACCTAACAGACACATTCACGGCCAACGTTTAATTTCTGTCCAAACTGATTTCGACGTTTGGTCCACTACGTGTCGCTTGCCACTATGTAGCCGATCGGGCCCCGGGTTTGACCTGCTCGGGCTCGGCCTGCTCCATCACGGCGCGCATTCGTCGCAGCGAGCGCGACAGGATCTGCTGGACGTTGGCGAGGCCGAGGCCGGTGGCCGCGGCGATCTCCGGGCCGCTCAACTCACCGCCGAATCGCAGTGCGATGATCTCCCGCTCGCGTGGTGTGAGGCTGGACAGCGCGCGCTCAAGGCCCGGTTCCAGGCCGAGGTCCGGCTGATCTTCCCTGGAAATCAGCGCATTGTGTTGGTCGAGCTCGTCTAGCGGCTGTTGGCGCCCGCTGCGGTCGGCGCGCATGTGGTCGACCAGCAGATTGCGGGCGATCACGATCAGCCAGGTGGCGACACTCGCGCGAGCGGGGTCGTAGCGCGACCACGACCTCAGCGCGCGCTCGAACGTCAGCTGGGTGAGATCCTCGGCATCCGCACGGCTGCGCATCCGATATGCGAAGAACCCGTACACCTGCCAGATGTGGTCGTCGTAGACGGTGGTGAATTCGCGAGACAGAGGTCCACATTAATGCACGCCATCGCAGGGATGCGTCCTCAGGAGCTACGTTCCACAAATTGGTGGCCAACGTGGTTCTGCGCGCGCGCGAGGCCGATACGCGCGCGCGACGAAGCCCGCGATCCCGGCCTGCGGCGAAAGCGGCATCGCCCAGAACGTCAGCGTTCGCCGTCGCGCGACGTATGACCAACCATGGAGCTCGCCGCCTCCAGGTCAACGAGTGCGCTCGCGCAGCCGCACCGCCTGACCGCTCGCCTGCATCCGCCCGCCGTCGCCGCCTGGACGCTCGCGTTCGCCGTCGTCGCCTATCTGGCGTTGAGCAACGGCGGCTACGACACGGTCGTGCGCAGCCAGGTCGGCATCGCGGTCTGGTGGATCGTGCTGCTCGGCGCCCTCGCCGGGGTCCTCCCGGCTCGCATCGGCCGGGTCGGCTGGGTCGCGATCGGCCTGCTGGCCGGGTTCGCGCTCTGGACGGGGCTGGCCACCGGCTGGTCGGAGAGCGCCGAGCGCAGCACGATCGAGCTCGGTCGCATCGCGACCTACCTCGGCGTGCTCGTGCTGGCGATCGCGCTGCAGGGGCGGGCCGGCGCCCGCCACACGATCAACGGCCTCGCAAGCGCGATCGGGTTCGTGACGGTGCTGGCGGTGCTGTCGCGTCTGCATCCACAGGCCTTCGCGGTCAACGATCAGTTCGAGTTCCTCGGTGCGGGCAGCGCCCGCAAGCTCAGCTACCCCCTGAACTACTGGAACGCGCTCGCGGCGTTCGCAGCGATTGGGGTGCCGCTGCTGCTCGGCGTCGCGCTCGGTGCACGGACGCTGGCCGGGCAGGCGCTGGCCGCGGCGACGCTGCCGCTCGGTGCGTTGTGCATCTACCTGACGATCTCGCGCGGCGGCGCGCTGTCGCTGGTGGTCGGGATCGTCGTGTTCGTGCTGTTCGTCCCGCGGCGGCTGCACGCCGCCGGAACACTGCTGGCGGGCGGACTAGGGTCGGCGATCCTGCTGTCCGCGGCCTCGCAGCGCGACGCGCTGCAGGACGGTGCGTCCACGGCGGCGGCGATCCAGCAGGGCACGTCGCTGCTCTGGCTGGCGCTGATCGTCTGCACAGGCGTGGGGCTGCTGCAGGTCGCGATGGGCCTCGTCGCGCGCCACGTCGAGCGCCCGGCGCCACTCGCGCCGGGGCGCCGCCGGACGCTGTCCTATGGGGTGGCCATGATCGCCGTCCTCTGCATCGCAGGAATCGGCGCGGGCGCGCCCGGATACGCCCGCGACCGCTGGCACGAGTTCAAGGCGCCAACGGGCGTCTCCCGTGTGGCGGTGAGCCAGGACAACGTCTTCAGCCGGCTGCAGGCCGCCAACAGCAACCATCGCTACGAGTTCTGGCAGGCGGCGCGTGACGCCAACGCGACTGCTCCGTGGCTGGGTATCGGGCCCGGGACGTTCGAGTTCTGGTGGGCGCGCCACGGCACGACGCCGGCGTTCGTTCGCGACGCGCACACGCTCTATCTCGAGACGCTCGCCGAAACCGGGATCGTCGGATTCGCGCTGCTCGCCGGCCTGCTCGCGTTGCTGCTGGGCAGCGCCGTCGTGCGCTCGCTGCGTGCCCCGCCGGCGCTGCGCATCTGGATCGCCGCGGCGGTCGGCGGCCTGACGGCGTTCATGACCGCGGCGGCGTTCGAATGGGTCTGGGAGATGGGCGCGATCGCCTGCGCCGTGATGGTGCTCGGCGCGGTGATCGTGGCGGGGCGCGAGGAGCCGGCCGCCGCCGAGGCGACGCGGCCGTCGCGGCCGGTCGCCGCACGCGTCGTCGCGGTGGCGCTCGCCGTCGTCGCGCTGGGCGCCATCGCGGTGCCGCTGGCCGGTGCGCTGGCGACCCGGGAGAGCCAGGCGGCGGCAGCCCGCGGGCGGCCCGCCGCGGCGCTCCAGGACAGCGCAACGGCCGGGCGCGTGCAGCCATACGCCGCGACGCCGCATCTGCAGCAGGCGCTCGTCCTCGAGCAGGCCGGCAGTCTGGCGGGAGCCGCCGCTGCCGCCAAGGCCGCCACCGCCGCCGAGCCGACGAACTGGCGCACGTGGCTGGTGCTCGCGCGGATCGACGCCCGCGCCGGCCACATGACCGCCGCCGTCGCGGCGCTGCGCACCGCCCGGCGCCTCAATCCGCGATCGCCGCTGCTTGCAACCAGATGACCTCCCGGCGCGACATACGCGACGACCTCGAGCCCGGCGCGCCCGAGGACCTCATCCGCCTGGCCGAGCGCCTCGAGCACGAGCGCCCGGTCCCGACGGCCGCGTTTCGAGGTGATCTGCGGCGCAGCCTCCTCGCGCGCGGAGCCGCGTACTCGCGCCCCGCCCGGCTGCGCCTGCTGGTCGCCGGCTATGCGGGCGCCGGCTCGGCGCTGCTGCTGGTCGGCGCGGCCAGCGCAGCGGGCCTCGGACCGCTAGCGAGCTGACCGGCGAAGCCGCAGCCGCCGGGGCCGCGCCCGCGGCGCGACCGGCGGGGCGGCCGTCGGCGGATCGCCGGCGAGGATCGCTGCTGGCCCGTCGTGGCAGAGGATCTCGACGAGCTCGTCCAGCCCCGCTGCCTCGAGCGGCTCGCGCAGGAGTGGGGGACGGCGGACCGCGTCATGCGCGTCGGAGGCCACCACGTGCACCAGCCCGCGCTCGAGCATCCCCCAGGCGCAGTCGCGCACGGTGGCGCCGTAGTCG
>JAXDFS010000318.1:0-8108 GCA_034665465.1 Solirubrobacteraceae bacterium | reverse complement strand
AGTCGCAGTGCGCGCGGGAGCAGCACTCGCTATCACTCGCGGTAGCGCCCGCTGCTCATGCTCAACAGAGCCCGGGTCGCATTCGCCCACGCGGTGGAAAGGATGGTGCGGCGGCGATCGTGTCGTACGTCCGTCAGCCATCGCGGTCGAGCTCCTCGCGCCAGGCCGGCGCATGCGTCGCGGCGCCCGTCTCCTGGCTCGGCGACAGCCACGCGCTGACGACGCGGATGCCGTGCAGCGCGCTCGTGAGCCACACCTCGAGCCCGGCGAGCTCGCGCGGCAGCGGCGAGCGTACGCGCACGCCGACGCCGCGCCGGCGCGCGCTGTCGAGCAGCAGGGCGCGGGTGATCCCCGGCAGCGTGTGCTCGTCGGGGGTCGTGCAGAGCGTGTCCTCCTCCCACCACAGCAGGCTGCTGAGCGCGCCCTCGCGCAGCGCGCCGTGCTCGTCGCAGAGCAACAGCTCGTCGGCACCGGCGCCGCGGGCCTCGCGGCGCAGGGCGATCAGCAGCTCGAGGTCGGGACCCTTGCGGCGCGGGCAGCTGCGCGGGTCCCCGGACCCGACGAGCACGCGGGCCTCGAACGCCTGCGGCGGCGCCGGGCGCACGCGCAGCGCGAGCCCGCCCGCCGTGAGCTCCACACGCGGAAACCAGCGCCCGGCGGCCGGCACCGACGCGGTCACCGCGCGGCGAAAGTCCGCGACGTCGGCGGGGTCGGCTCCGGCCCGCACGCACGCGTCGCCGAAGCGCGCCCAGTGCTCGTCGGCTGCGCGCACGGCGCCGTCCTGCACGAGCCAGGAGTCGGCGGCGAGCAGCGCGGTTCCCGCGGGCGCCGCGGCGTCCTGCAGCCGCGCGCCGGTCCAGCGCAGGACGGTCTCACGATCTGGCGCAGCCAAGGGCGCAGACCCTAAGCGCTCACGCAACCAATCGTCGCGTGCGCCCTAACCTCTCCCGTCCGTGGCGACGCTGCTGATCGACAACTACGACTCGTACACGTTCAACCTCTACCAGCTCGTCGCGCGCGTCGCGGGGGAGGAGCCGGTCGTGGTGCGCAACGACGAGCTGCCGTGGAGCCGCCTGGAACGCCACCGCTGGGACCGCATCGTCATCTCCCCCGGCGCCGGCCGGCCCGAGCGCGAGCGCGACCTCGGCGTCTGCCGCGACGCGCTCACCCAGGGCGAGGTGCCGGTGCTCGGGGTCTGCCTCGGCCACCAGGGGCTCGCACATGTCCGCGGCGCGAGCGTCGTGCGCGGGGCCGACATCGTCCACGGGCGCAGCAGCGAGATCTTCCACGGCGGCGATGCCCTGTTCGCCGCGATCCCGCAGGGCTTTCGCGCCGTCCGCTACCACTCGCTCGTCGTCGAGCCGGCGCTGCCGCCCGAGCTGGAGGCGGTCGCCTGGGCCGGCGACGGCACGCTGATGGCGATCCGCGACCGCGACCGGCGCGCCTGGGGCGTGCAGTTTCATCCCGAGTCGATCGGCACCGAGCACGGCGAGCAGCTGATATCTAACTTCGTCGCGCTCTCGCCACCCCGGCGCGCCCGGGGGCGCCCGCCGGCGCCGCCGCGCACGACCGCGGTACCGGGTGGCCGCAGTCCCGCTGCCGCGACCGGCGAGGTCCGCTTGCACCACCTAGTAAGCGACGGCGCCGCCGACGCCGAGAGCGCATTCGCGACCCTCTTCGGCGACCGCGGCGAGGCCTTCTGGCTGGACTCGAGCCTCGTCGACCCCAAGCTCTCGCGCTTCTCGTTTCTCGGCGCCGCGCTCGGCGACCTGGGCGCCGCCGTGCGCTACCGGGTCCACGACCGCCAGGTGACGGTGACCCGAGCCCGCGGCGACGCCGTCCACGACGAGACGCTGTTCGCCTACCTCGCGCGCGAGCTCGCGCGGCTGCAGACGGCGAGCCCAGAGCTTCCCTTCGACCTCAACGGTGGCTTCGTCGGCTACCTCGGCTACGAGCTGAAGGCCGACTGCGGCGCGGGCGGCGCCCGCCGTGCCGAGCTGCCCGACGCGTTCCTGCTGCTGGCCGACCGGATCGTCGCGATCGACCACGAGCTGGGCCAGACGCACGTCCTCGCGCTGTCGGGCGGGGGACCGGGCGCGGCGGACGCCGCCGAGCGCTGGATCGAGCAGACCGCCTCCGCGCTGGAGCAGCTGCCGATCCTGGACGAGCCGCCGCGGGCCGGCCACGATCACGCGGCGCCGGAGTTCGAGCTGCACCGCAGCCGCGAGCACCATCTCGCGAACATCGAGACCTGCAAGGCGCTGCTGGAGGCCGGCGAGAGCTACGAGATCTGCCTGACCAACACGATCGCGCTGCCCGCACCGCGCGACACGCTGGAGCTCTACCGGATCCTGCGTCGCGTCAACCCCGCCCCATATGGCGCGTACCTGCGGATGCGCGAAGGGGCGGTCCTGAGCTCGTCGCCCGAGCGCTTCCTGCGCGTGCGCCGCGATCGCTCCGTGGAGGCCAAGCCGATCAAGGGCACCGCCCGGCGCGAGCCCGCCGCCGCGGACGACGCCTGCGCCCGCGAGCGCCTGGCGCACAGCCCGAAGGACCGCGCCGAGCACCTGATGATCGTCGACCTCCTGCGCAACGACCTCGGCCGCGTCTCGGAGATCGGCAGCGTCCACGTGCCGGCGCTCATGGACGTCGAGACCTACGCGACCCTCCACCAGCTCGTCTCGACGATCCGCGGGCGCCTGCGCGACGACGTCGACCTCGCCGGCTGCCTGCGCGCGACGTTCCCCGGCGGCTCGATGACCGGCGCGCCGAAGCTGCGCACGATGGAGATCATCGACGCTCTCGAGGGCGCGCCTCGGGGCGTGTACTCGGGCGCGCTGGGCTACCTCGCGCTCAACGGCACCGCCGACCTCAGCATCGTCATCCGCACGCTGGTCGCCACGGCGCAGGGCGCGACGATCGGATCGGGCGGCGCGATCGTGATGCTCTCCGACCCCGAGGACGAGTACGCCGAGATGTTGCTGAAGGCCCAGCCGCTGCTGGATGCGGTGCGCCTCGCCGGGGCCGGCGCCGGCGCCGCGCGGACCGTCAGCGGATGAGGACCGGCGTGCCGACCGGCACCCGCGGGAACAGGTCGATCACGTCGCTGACGTGCATCCGGAATCAGCCGTGCGAGGCGCGCGAGCCGATCGAGCCGTCCTCGCCCGTGCCGTGGATGCCGACGCCGTTGGCGATCCCCATCCAGCGCGCCTTGAGCGGGTTGGCCGCGCTGCCGCCGGTCACCGTCGTGCCCGCGAGCTCGCCGGCCCAGGGGCTGTTGGGCACCGACCAGGTCGGGTTGACCTGCTTGCTCTGGATCGCAAAGCGCCCGCGCGGCGTCGGGTAGGCCGGCTGACCGACCGCGACCTTGTAGGTCTTGCGCACCTCGAGGTTCTTGAAGAGGCGCAGCGTGAACGTCGACTGCGAGATCGTGATGACGGTGGAGTGGCGCAGCTTCGCGGGCGTGAGCTTCGGGCGCGTCGCCAGCAGCCGGGGCTTGAACACGCGCGTCAGGCGCGGGTCGTCGAGCGACGCGGCGATCTGCTTGGCGAGGTCGCCGGCGTTGACGTCGCGGCCGGGCTTGGAGTGCGTGACGCGGACGCGCCGCAGGGTGATGACGAGCCGCGCGTCGCGCGCGGGCCGACCGAGCCGCTTGTCGATCGCGTCGGCGAACTTCTTGACCGCCGCGTCGTCGTGGCTGACGGCGAGCGGCACGTCGGTGACCGCACCCTTCGCCGTGCGCCCGGCGTAGAGCGCGCGGCGCGCGCTCTGCAGCGCGTCGAAGGTGACGCTCGCGTCGGCGGCCTTCAGCGTGAAGGTGATGTCCGCGGCCTGGGCGATGACGTCCTGCTGCAGGCGCTCGCCGTAGGTGCCCAGCAGGCGCGCCGCCGCGTCCTCGACCGTCAGGCCCGAGACGTCGACGCCGGCGGCGCTGATGCCGGCCGCGATGCGCTCACCGGGCAGCGGTGGCGTCGCCGCGGCGGGCACGGCGGCGAGCGCGAGCATGAGCGCGCAACAGGCGAGGACGAGACGGACGGGCATCGGGGTGTGACCTTACCCATCGGCGGCGCTCGCTCATGCAGCTCGCACGAGCGCTTGCACGCCGGTCAGGCGCGGCCGTAGACCGGCACGTGGGCGCCGCTGATCACCCCCGAGCCGTCCTCGCAGAGAAACCGCACCACCTCGGCGATCTGCTCGGGGCGCACCCAGCGGGAATGGTCGGCGCCGGGTTGCGAGCGCCGGTTGGCAGGCGTGTCGATGACGCTCGGGAGGATCGCGTTTACGCGGATGTCGTCCTGGCGGTACTCGGTCGCGAGCGCGTCGACGAACGCGAGGACGGCGGCCTTGCCGACGATGTAGCCGGCTGCGCCCGCGAACGGGCGCAGCGCCGCGCGCGAGGAGACGCAGACGATCGCCCCGCCGCCGCCCGCGAGCAGGTGCGTCAGCGCGGCCTGGCAGACGAGGTAGGTCGGGCGCAGGTTCAGCCGCAGCTGGGCCTCGAAGTCCTCGACGGGCGTCGCGTGCACCCGCTCGCCCTCGGCGAAGCCGCCGACGAGGTTGACGACCGCCCGCAGCGGCGCCGCCGCGTCGCCGGCGGCGAGCGCCGCGACAGCCTGCGCCGACGCGGGATCGGACAGGTCGGCGGGCTCGAGCAGGAGCCGCTCGTGAGCCGGGACGCGCTCGCGCTCGGTCTCGTCGAAGATCGGCACGACCACCCGCCAACCGGCGTCGAGGAAGGCGCGCGTGACCGCCGATCCGAGGCCGCCGGTTCCGCCGCTGATCAGCGCGCTTGCAGGCATAACGGCAAACCTAGCGCTGCGGCCCGTCAGATCCGCGGGTCCGTCCGCGACTCTTGCAACCGTGTCGACCATGTTGGTGAGAGAGCTCCAGGACGGCGACGAGTTCGAGGGCGTGCTCGTAGTCCGCGGCGCCGAGCTGCGCGCCAGGCGCGACGGCGGCCAGTACCTGCGCCTCACGCTCGGCGACCGGACCGGGAGCGTGCCCGCGAACGTCTGGGACGACGTCGCGCCGACCGCGGCGGTCGCGACCGTCGGCGCCGCCGTTCGCGTCTACGGCAGCGTCCAGGTCAGCGGGCGCTTCGGGGCCGAGGTGAAGCTGCAGGCCCTCTGCGCGGCCGAGCCGGGGAGCTTCGACGAGGCCGACCTGCTCGACGGACCGCCGCGCTCGGCCGACCAGATGGAGGCCGACCTGCGCGAGCTGCTCGCCACGGTGCAGGACCGCGACCTGCGCCGCCTGCTGGAGGTCGTCTTCGGCGCCGGCTCGGCGACCTGGGCCCGCTACCGCAGCGCGCCCGCCGCCAAGCGCTTCCACCAGGCCTACCGCCACGGCCTGCTCGAGCACTCGCTCTCGGTCGCCCAGGCGGTGAGTGCGATCAGCGCGACGTTCACCGGCATCGACCGAGACGTCGCGGTCGCCGGGGCGCTGCTGCACGACATCGGCAAGCTCGACGCCTACGTCTTCTGCGGCGGGGCGATCGAGATGACCGACGCGGGCAAGCTGCTCGGCGAGATCCCGCTGGGCTACTACCGCGTGCGGCGTCTGATCGAGGAGATCGACGGCTTCGACCCCGGGACCGCGGAGGCCGTGCTGCACATCATCCTCAGCCATCACGGCAGCCTCGAGCACGGCAGCCCGGTGGTCCCCTGCACGCGCGAGGCGACGCTCGTGCACTTCTGCGACAACCTCGGCGGCCGGCTCGGGTCCTTCGACCGCCTCGAGAAGGAGCTGCCCTCCGGCGAGCGCTGGTCGCGCTTCGATCGCGCGATCGGCGGCGGGGCGTACTTCGCGGGATCCATGCAGGACGCGCGCGAGGCCGCCTGACCCGTCTCAACTCTTCGCAAAAAGCGGCCGGAAGCGCACCTGCGGGCCGACGGCCCGCGACCGGTCCCTATCTTGTCCGCATGGCCAAGGACACGGAGAAGCTCATTCGCCAGCTCTCCCTCATCTCGTATCTCATGGCCGAGCGCCGGCCGGTCACGGCGCTGGAGATCCGCCGCGACGTCGAGGGCTACAGCGCGATGAACGAGGACGCCTTCGCGCGCCGCTTCTACGCCGATCGCTCCGAGCTGGACTCGCTCGGCATCGCGCTGACGGTGGAGCGCCCGATCGACGGCGTGGCCGAGTAGGAGAACTACTCGCTGCGCCCCGAGCACTTCCATCTCCCGGCGATCGCCTTCACCGACGCCGAGCTCGCGGCGCTGCAGACCGCGCTGTCGCTGCTGGACGGCGAGTTCGCCTACGCCGAGCCGCTGCGCCTCGCGCTGCAGCAGATCTCCTGGGGGCGCACGAACCCGCTGGCGGCGCCCGAGCAGCGCGGCGTCGCCCTGGGCATCACCGCCTCGGCCGGCGGCCACGACCTCTCCCAGCGCCTGGCGAAGATCGAGACCGCGATCTTCCGCAACAAGACGATCACCTTCGACTACTACACGATGGCCCGCGACGCGTCGGGCACGCGCAAGGTCGATCCCTACCACCTGCTCTTCCAGGGCGGCCAGTTCTACCTCCTCGGCCACTCGCACGAGCGCGACGCCCTGCGCGTCTTCCGGCTATCGCGCATCCAGGGCAAGGTCGCCTATGCGACCAAGGCCGAGCACGACTTCAAGGGCCGCCCCGACAGCTTCGACCCGCGCGGGTACGCCAACCGCGCCGAGTGGCAGTTCGGCGACGCCTCCGAGACCGCCGAGATCTGGATCTCCGACCGCATCGCCTGGCAGATCGAGCGCCATTTCGGGCGCTTCGGCGAGGTGCAGCCGGAGGGGACCGGCGGCGACATCGTGTTCACGACGCGCTACGCCGACCGCCGCCAGCTCGCCGCCTGGGTGCTGCGCCTGGGCGAGCACGCGCGCGTCCTCGGCCCGCCCGAGCTCGAGCGCGAGCTCGCCGACCGCATCGAGCTGCTCTACGAGCGCCACCGCGCGCCGGCGCTCGAGCTGGCGCCGGCCGTCGCGTCGCCGGCACGCGAGCACGAGGAGATCGCCTCCAACGGCAGCTCGCGGCGCTCGGACGCCGCGATCCGCCCGGAGCGCTTCGCGCGCCTCGTGACGCTCGCGTCGATCCTCATCGAGGCCGGCCGCGCGGAGCTGCGCCTGGATGCCGCCGACATCTGCGAGCGCATGCAGATCTCCGACGCCGAGCTGCGCGAGGACATCAACGTCCTGAACGTCGTCAACTTCGGCGGCGGCTCCTACGTCCTGTACGCCGAGATCAACGACGCCGGCGAGATCGAGGTCGACCCCGAGCCCTACTCGGACAACTTCGCCCGCCCCGCCCGCCTGCTGCCCGTCGAGGCCAAGGCGCTCGTCGCCGCGATCGACCTGATCGGCGAGCACCTGCCGGAGGGCTCGCTGCAGTCCTCGCGCGAGAAGATCGTGGCCGCGCTGGGCGCCGACCCGATGGATCAGGGGCTGCACGTCGCCGATGCCGTCGGCGACGACTCGCGGGTCGCGCGCGTCGTCTCGGAGGCGATCCACGAGCGCCGCCTGCTGGCGCTCGAGTACTACAAGCCCAACGAGGACGAGTTCTCCTCGCGCGTGGTGGAGCCCTACGCGCTCGTCAACGGCCGCGAGGGCTGGTACGTCGCCTGCTTCGATCCCGAGCGCGCCGCCGTCCGCCACTTCCGCCTGGACCGCATCCGCCACGCCGAGGTCAGCGCGCAGACCTTCGAGCCGCGCGCCGAGGTCAACCCGGCTGCCGAGGTCGACGGCTGGCTGCGCACCGGCGAGGTCGAGGCATCGAGGATCGCGCGCGTCTGGGTCGCGCCCGAGCGCGCCCGCTGGGCACGCGAGGAGCGCCGCGTCGCCGAGGAGCTCGCGGACGGGTCGATCGTCGTCGAGCTGAGCTTCAAGGGCACCGACTTTCTCGTGCGCGACGTGCTCGCCGAGGCCGGCGACGCGGCCGTCCTGGAGCCCGCCGAAGCCCGTGACGCGGTTCTTGCGGCGGTGGCGCGTCTGCGCTCTTCCCCTGTACGGTTGGGGCCTGAGGAAAAGAGCCCTGCGATTCCTTCGGGGGGAGGAAAAGTGGAGTTTCTAGGCGAACCCTGGCCTCGGGCGGGTTGTCATACCCGCGCGCGGGGTAGGTGTCGATGTTCC
>JAXDFS010000317.1:0-4303 GCA_034665465.1 Solirubrobacteraceae bacterium | reverse complement strand
GACGACCCGCTGATCGGCGCCTCGCTGCGGCGCGCGCCGTGGCTGCGGATCCCCCGGCGCCCGGTGGCCTTCGAGGCGCTCGCCTGGGCGATCTGCGAGCAGCTCATCGAGTCGCGCCGCGCGGCGGCGATCGAGGCGCGGATCGTCCGCGCCCTCGGGCCGCGCGACGCGGCCAGCGGGCTGCGCGACGTGCCCTCGCCGGCCGCGCTCGCGTCCTGCTCGCCGGCGCTGCTGGAGTCCTTCGACCTCGCCGGCCGGCGCGCGCTCGCGCTCGTGCGGGTCGCGCGCGAGGTCGCCGCGGGGCCGATCGACCTCGACGGTCCCGATCACGAGCGCGCGTGGCGGCGCCTGCTGGCGATCCCCACCATCGGGCGCTGGACGGTCGAGGTGCTCGCGGCCCAGGGCCAGGGCCGCTACGACGTGCTGCCCGCCGGCGACCTCGGCTACCTGAAGCTCCTGGGCCGCTGGCAGTCAGGCGGCGACCCGGCCGCGCGCGCCGAGGAAGCCGCTGTGCGCGCCTTGTTCGAGCGCTTCGGGGAGTGGCGCGGGCTCGCGGCCGCGCACGCGCTGCGTGCTCCCGCGCCGGCTCGAAGCGCGCTCGGCGCGGTCGCGTAGGCCCTGCTTCGCCGCTGCGCTGCGACCCGCGCCGCCGATCGCCTGCGGGTGGCGGGCACGGCGCCGCCCGCGACGAGCGCCGTCGCCGCGCTCGATCGCCGCTGCCGACGATGATCGCGTCGCGCGGTGGCGCTCGGCTCGTCTGGCTGTGGAGCCGCGATCGCCTGCGGGAAAGGCGGCGATGAGGGGGTGGGCCCGTGCGCTGCGGCGCCTCGCTCACGATCGAGTGGTGCGTTCGTACCGCTGGGAGGTACGAAGGCGCCACTCGCCGCGGTGCGCGTGCGGTGCCGCTCTCACCGATGCGGTGTCATCCCGTCCCGGGGGCCCGCGGCGCGGACGGGGAGCCGGCCGCGATCTGCACACCCGTCGCCCCGCGCCACGCCGCCAGGCGCTCCAGCGCGCGCGCGATCGCCCGCTCGAGCGCCGGCGTGCGCCGCACCCCGTCCTCGTGGTAGAGCGCGTTGACGCGCAGCAGCCCAGCGTCGCGATCGAGCACCGCGTCGGCGCGGGCGACGAGACGCTCGCGGTGCAGGATCGGCAGGACGTAGTAGCCCCAGCGCCGCTTCGCCGCCGGGACGTAGATCTCCAGGCGATGGTCGAAGCCGAAGAGCTCCGCGGTGCGGGCGCGATCGCAGAGCAGGTTGTCGAACGGCGACAGCGCGGTCGTGCGCGCGCCCGGCGACAACTCGGGCAGGCGCTCGAGGTCCGCCGGCGCCGCGTACCAGTCCCCGCGCAGGCCCTGCACGTCGACGTGCTCCAGGAGCCCGGCCGCCGTCAGCGCGGCGAGCGTCGCGGGCAGCCGCCGGTAGCTGCGGCGCAGGAAGTGCGCGCGGATGTGTCCGGGCCGGGCGACGCCGAGCATCCGCACCGCGCGCAGGACCGCCGCGCGCTCGGCGGCCTCGTCTGACAGCTCGCCCGCCGCCGCGATCGCGCCCGGCGGCACGCAGCGCTCGAAGACGTCCCACACCCGCTCGGCCGCCACCCGGCTGGAGACCCCGACGCGGCCGGTCACCCACAGCAGGTGCAGCAGCCGCGCGATCGTCTGGCGCGCCGAGACCTCGTCGGTCCACCAGCCGTGGCGCCAGGGCTCGGCCGAGCGGTCCTCGAGGTCGCGCGCGCGCAGCGGGCCGCGGGCGCGCAGGTCCTCGACGAACTCGTCGCAGAAGGCGGCGTTGGCGGCGAGGAAGTCGCGGGCGCGGGCGGCGCCGATGCGCGGGGCGTCGAGGTAGGTCCGCATCGCCCACAGGTGCAGCGCGAGGTCGGCCGTGGCGACGAGCGAGGCCTCGTGGGCCCAGGCGTCGAAGAGCGTTCGGCGCTCGTAGGCGGCGCGCTCCAGGCCGGCGTCGCGCACCGCGCCCAGGCGCGCGTGCAGCACGAGCAGCGGGCTGCGCGCCACCGCGCTGACGGGGTCCAGCTGCAGGCAGCCGATGCGCTGCACGACGGCCGCGACGCCGTCGGGCCCGGTGCCGCCGCGCGGGGGCGCCGTCGCCAGGCCCTGCGCATGCAGCGCCAGGCGCCGCGCGTGCGCGGGCGTGACGATACGCGGGGCGGGCCTGGTCAGATGCCCTCGCCCGGCAGGAACTCGTTGGTGAACGCGCGCTGGGCGATCTGCGGCTGGGAGAGCAGCCCGTTGTCGCTCATCCAGGCCGCGTAGCGCCGCCACTGCTCGGGGTCCTGGAAGCCGAACGGCTTCTTGCGGTCGGCCGGGAAGAACACCGGCAGCGTCGCCTTGACCTGTGCGCGCTGGAGCTTCGAGTCGAGGTCGGGATTGGCCTTGACGAGCTCGTCGACCCCGCTGGCGATGTCGCTGCGCAGCCGCTGGTGGCCGCGGGCGAGCGCGCGCATGAAGCGACGTAGCAGCGGCCCGCGCGAGCGCACGTCCTGCTCGCGCGCGACGACGATCAGCTCGTTGTAGGTCGGCACGCCGATCTGCTCCATGCGCAGGATCTTCGGGTCCTTGTGCTCGCGCGCGAGCTGCACGCCCTCGACGTTCCAGAACATCCCGAGCACCGCGTCCACGCGCTTGGAGACGAGCGCCGGCACGAGGTTGAAGCCGAGGTTGATCGAATGCACGCGGCTGCCGTCGATCCCCGCCTGCCTGATGATCGTCTTCAGATACGCGTCCTGGTAGGGGATCCCGGCGGTGCCGACCTTCTTGCCCTCCAGGCCGCCCGGCGCGCGGATCGCCTTGGAGCCGATCGAGATGAGCGACGTCAGGGGCTTCTGGACGATCGCGCCGATCGAGACGAGCTTGGCGCCCTTCGCGCGCGCCAGCAGCAGCTCCGGCTCATAGGAGATCGCGAGGTCGGCGCGGCCGGCTGCCACGAGCTTCAGCGGCGCCGACGGGTCCGACGGCGTGTGCGGCTGCACGTCGAGCCCCGCCTTCTTGAACTCGCCGGTGCCGATCGCCGCGTAGAGGCCGGCGTGGTCGGCGTTGGGGAAGAAGTCCAGGACGAGGTTCACCCGCTCGGTCGCGGGCGTGCCCGCGACCGGCTCCTTGCGCTCCCCGCACGCGGCGAGTCCCAGCACGACCAGCATGGCGAGCACGGCAGGCAGGACGCGGCGGGTCACGGGGCGGTTCCTCTCGGTTGATGGCTCCACGGCAGCAGCCGGCGCTCGGCCAACCCGAGCGCCGCGAACAGCACGACGGCGAACGCGGACAGCAGCAGCACCGCGGCGTATGCGAGCGGGGTCTCCAACTGTGGCAGCGCCTGCAGGAAGAGGTGGCCGAGACCCTGCTCGGAGCCCGCCTGCTCGGCCAGCACGGTGGCGATCGTCGCGATCGCAACGCTGAGCTTCGCGCCGGTGAACAGGCCGGGCAGCGCCGCCGGGGCCTCGACGATGCGGAAGGTCTGCCAGCGCGAAGCGCCGAAGCTGCGCATGAGCTTGCGCAGATCGGGGTCGACGCGGCCGAGCGCGTCGAACGTCGGGACGACGATCGGAAAGAAGCAGACGAGCGCGATGATCGCGATCTTCGGCGTCAGGCCGAAGCCGAACCAGACGACGAGCAGCGGCGCGACGATCGGGATCGGCAGGGTCTGCGAGCCGACGAGCAGCGGGTACAGGCCGCGCCGCAGCCCGCGCGAGAAGTGCATGGCCAGCGCGCAGGCGAGGCCGAGCGCGAGGGCGGCGACGATGCCGACCGCGATCTCGCCCGCTGTGATCGTCAGGTTGCTCCACAGCAGCGCGCGGTCGTCGACGAGCGACGTGGCGATCGCGCTGGGCGCGGGCAGGATGATGTCGTCGATCCCGCTCAGGCGGGTGTAGCCCTCCCAGCCGGCGACGATCACGAGCACGACGAGCAGCGCGCTCACGGGTGCGCTCCGAGCTTCGACAGCGCGTGCGCGCGCAGCGCGACGAGGTCGGGGTCCGTGCGCCGCCGCGGGCGCGGCGAGCGCACGTCGAGCGTGGCGACCGCGCGCCCGGGGCGCGCAGAGAGCACGACGACGCGATCGGCGAGCACGATCGCCTCCTCGACGTCGTGCGTGACCATGACCACGGTGCGCGGATCGGCGGCCAGGGCTCCGGCGAGCCAGTCCTGCATCTCCGAGCGGGTGAGGGCGTCCAGCGCGGCGAACGGCTCGTCGAGGCAGAGCACGGCGCGCCCGGCGAGCAGCGTGCGCGCGAAGGCGACGCGCTGGCGCATCCCGCCCGAGAGCTCGTGCGGGCGTGCGCGCTCGAAGCCCTG
>JAXDFS010000316.1:0-2840 GCA_034665465.1 Solirubrobacteraceae bacterium | reverse complement strand
GCTGACGGAGTCGATCCGCGGGCTCGCCGACGCCTGCCGCGCGCTCGACGTGCCGGTCGTCGGCGGCAACGTGTCGCTCTACAACGAGAGCGGCGGCGGCCCGATCTACCCGACGCCGGTCATCGGCATGGTCGGCGAGCTGGCCGATGCCGCCCGCGCCGGCCGCAGCGGCTTCGCGCGCGCAGGCCACACGATCGGCCGCGCCGGTCCGTTTCGCCCGCGCCTCGCCGGCAGCGAGCTGGCCAAGCTGCGCGGCGAGGCCCTGCCGGATGGCCTCGAACCGATCGACGTCGCCGCGCTGCGGGCCGCGCAGGAGGCGATCCGCGACGCCGTCCGCTCCGGAGCGCTCTCCAGCGCCCACGACGTCGCCGAGGGCGGCCTGCTCGTCGCCGTCGCCGAGTCCTGCCTGGCCGGCGGCCTGGGCGCGACGCTCGAGCTCGACGATGACGGCGACGATCTCGAGCGCGTGCTGTTCGGCGAGGGGCCAGGCTCGGGATTCGTGGTGTCAGGCACCGCGGAGGCGCTGCGCGCGCTCGGGGAGCACGTCGCGCTGGACGTCCTCGGCACCGTCGGCGGCGACGGCCTCGAGGTGACGTGCGGCGGGACCAGCTTCAGCTCGGGGATCGACGAGCTGCGAGCGGCGCATTCGGCGCTTGCGACGCTGTTTGCATGACGACGCGCTCGGCCACTGCATCGTCGCCGGGGCGATCGAGCTCGAACCACACGCGCCGCCCGTCGTGGCTGGTGCCCCAGCGCTCGGCGCTGCGCTCGATGATCGCGAGCCCAACCACGTCGTAGCCCGGCAGCGACGGCCGACTCGCCGGCCGGACGCCGAGGGACGTGTCGCTGACCTCGCCGTGAACGGTGTGCGCGCGAATGGTCGCCTGGATCATGATCCGGGCCGTGGACCCGGCGCCGCCGTGCACGACGCTGTTGGTCACGAGCTCGCCGATCAGCAGCTGCAGCCGCGCGAGCTCGTCGGGGGAGATGTCGGGAGCCAGCGCCTCCAGTGCGGCCCGCACCCGCCCTGGCGCCCGCAGCCCTCCCGGGATCGCGAGCGACAGTGCCGCGCCCGGCGCGTGCTCCCCGGGGTCCGGGCGCACAGCAGCGTGGCCGGTCGAGACCAGCGCCGACGTGCGGCCGCTGCGACCCTCGACGAGCTCGCTGTCGGCGCGGGCGATCAGCTCCGTCGAGCTCTCCTCGGGCCTCAGCTGCGCGAAGCCCGTCCTGATCGCCCCCGGGTCCGCGGCCATGGCGAGCGTGGCGGCGACGTGGGCGAAGCGACGGCGCGCCTCGAGCAGCGTCATGTCCGACATGGCACACAAAAACTCGTCTCCGCCGAGGCGGACGACCAGGTCGTAGGGGCGCAGCTGGTCGGTGACGAGGCGGACGATGCGCTTGAGCAGCTCGTCGCCGGCCGCGTGGCCCTCGCTGTCGTTGATGCGCTTCAGGCCCACGACGTCGAGGTAGGCGACGACGAGCCGCGCGCCCGTGCGCCGGCAGCGGCTCATGTCGCGCTCGAGGTCGCGCAGCCCGGCGGCGCGCGTGCGCGCACCGGTCAGCGGGTCGATCTGCGCGAGGGCGAGCTCCCGGGCGAGCGCGTCGCGGTCCGCGCGCGCCTGCGCGAGCTCGTGCGCGCCGGCGTCGTCTGCGACCGGCTCGGCGTCGGGTGACCGCGGGCGGCGCGACGGGCGAATCATGCGCATGTCGGACCCTCCGTGGTTTCAGACTGCATGCCGAGGCGCAGATTCAGGATCGCGCCTGAACCGTAATCGTACAGGGCGGTTTGGCACGCTCGACATGCGTCCAGCGCGGACGGTCCTCTAATTCTGCGTCGTGCGCCTGCGCCGGCGCTGCCTGTCGCCGGGCGACTGCGGCGCCTCCTCCTCGCGCCGCGAGGCGACGTCGCGCAGGCGGGTGCGCCGGCGGCTGGGCACGAACCGGCGCAGGTCGATCGCGCGGGCATCGGCCCGGTCCCCGCGGGCGGCCGCCATGCAGAGCCCGACGGCGACGGCGCAGAGGCCGAGCCAGACGAGCACCAGCGCAACGGCAAGCCAGAGGCTCATGACGCGACGGTACCCGCTCCGTACTGCGTAACGTCAGCATTCGCCGATGGGACATTCGTCGCAGCTCGAAGTGTCGCGGCCCACCGGTCGGTTCGCCGCCGAACGCCTGGGTATCCTTGGCGGGGTGACGACCCTCGACGAGCGCGAGGGCCCGCGAGACGAGTGCGGAGTGTTCGGGATCCATGCACCCGGCCACGAAGTCTCACGCCTCGCGTACTTCGCGCTGTACGCACTGCAGCACCGTGGGCAGGAGTCCGCCGGCATCGCCGCCGCGGACGTCGGCGGGCACATCATGACCCTGCGCGACCTGGGTCTGGTCAACCAGGTCTTCGACGAGCAGAAGCTGCGCGCGCTCGGGGGCGACATGGCCGTAGGCCACGTCCGCTACTCGACCACGGGGTCCAACGGCTGGGACAACGCCCAGCCCGTGCACCGCTCCGACCGCCGCGAGCTCGCGCTCGGCCACAATGGCAACCTCATCAACGCCGTCGAGCTGCACGCCGAGCTGCGCGAGCGCGGCGTGCGCTTCCGCTCGACCTCGGACTCGGAGATCATCGCCGCGCTGCTGGCCTCGCACGAGGCCGAGCGCATCGAGGACGCCGTCACCGAGATCCTGCCGCGGCTGCAGGGCGCCTTCTCGACCGTGCTGATGACGAAGGACACGCTCGTCGCCTTCCGCGACCCGGCCGGCCTGCGGCCGATGGTGCTCGGGTGCATCGACGGCCACTACTGCGTCGCCAGCGAGTCCTGCGCGCTGGACATCATCGGCGCCAA
>JAXDFS010000315.1:0-2819 GCA_034665465.1 Solirubrobacteraceae bacterium | reverse complement strand
CACGGCAAGACGACCCTGGTCGACGCGATGCTGCGCCAGTCCGGTGTCTTCACCGACCACGAGGCGCTGACCGACCGGGTCATGGACTCGATGGACCAGGAGCGAGAGCGCGGGATCACGATCCTGGCCAAGAACGCCGCGGTCCGCTACGGCGACACCAAGATCAACATCGTCGACACCCCCGGGCACGCCGACTTCGGCGGCGAGGTCGAGCGCGCGCTGACGATGGTCGACGGCGCACTTCTGCTCGTCGACGCCAGCGAGGGCCCGCTCCCGCAGACCCGCTTCGTGCTGCGCAAGGCGCTCGAGCGGCGCCTGCCGCTCGGCCTCATCGTCAACAAGGTGGACCGGCCCGACGCGCGCATCGCCGAGGTCGTCGAGGAGGTCTACGACCTGTTCCTCGACCTCGACGCCGACGAGGAGCAGATCGAGTTCCCGATCCTCTACACCAACGCCAGGGCCGGCTGGGCGGCGACCGAGGAGGGCGTCGAGGGCACCGACCTGCGCCCGCTGTTCGAGCTGCTCATGTCGCACGTCCCCGCGCCCACCTACACCGAGGGCAAGGCACTACAGGCGCTCGTGACGAACCTCGACGCCGACCCCTACGTCGGCCGCCTCGCGCTCTGCCGTGTCCACAACGGCACGATCAGGCGCGGCGAGTCGGTCGCCTGGTACCGGCACGAGGAGAAGACGATCGAGCGCGTCCGCGTGGCCGAGCTTTACGTCACCGAGGGGATGACGCGCACGGACGCCGCCGAAGCGGGCGCCGGCGACATCATCGCCCTGGCCGGCCTGCCCGACGTGACGATCGGCGACACGATCGCCGACGCCCAGAACCCCGAGCCGCTGCCGCCCGTCCAGGTCGACGAGCCGGCGCTGGGCATGACGATCGGGGTCAACAACTCCCCGCTCGCGGGCCGGTCCGGCAACAAGCTGACCGCCCGTCTGCTCAAGGCGCGGCTCGACGCGGAGCTCGTCGGCAACGTGGCGATCCGCGTGCTCGACACCGACCGCGGCGACACCTGGGAGGTCCAGGGCCGCGGTGAGCTCCAGCTGGCGGTGCTGGTCGAGACGATGCGCCGCGAGGGCTTCGAGCTGACGATCGGCAAGCCGCAGGTCGTGACGCGCGAGATCGACGGCAAGCTGCACGAGCCCGTCGAGCGGCTCGCGATCGACGCGCCCGAGGACTTCATGGGAGTCGTCACCCAGCTGCTCGCCCTGCGCAAGGGGCGAATGGAGCAGATGGTCAACCACGGCACCGGCTGGGTGCGGCTCGAGTACCGCGTGCCGGCGCGCGGGCTGATCGGCTTCCGCACCGAGTTCCTGACCGAGACGCGCGGCACCGGCATCATCCACGCGGTGTTCGACGGCTACGAGCCGTGGTTCGGGGAGATCAAGACGCGCCCCACCGGCTCGCTCGTCGCCGACCGCGCCGGCCAGACCTCGCAGTTCGCGCTGCTCAAGCTCCAGGATCGCGGCGGCCTGTTCGTCGCGCCGGGCGAGGACGTCTACGAGGGCATGGTGGTGGGGGAGAACGCCCGCGCCGACGACCTCGACGTCAACGCCGTCAAGGACAAGCACCTGACCAACATGCGCCAGGCGCGCGCGGACGAGCTCGTCCGCCTCGCGCCGCCGCGGCAGCTGTCGCTCGACGGGGCGCTGGAGTTCATCCGCTCCGACGAGTGCGTCGAGGTCACGCCGGACGCGGTTCGCCTGCGCAAGGTCGTCCTCCCCGCCGGGGAGCGGGCCACCGCCGCGAAGCGGGCCAAGTCGGCCCGGCTCGCGGCCGCGGGCGCCGAGTCCTAGCCCCCTTTCGGTCGCCCCCGGCCGCGCTGTAGCCTCCCGGGAGGAGCGAGGAGAGAGGGCGATCATGCAGCCGTCGTATGCGAGCGGGGTCTCGGAGGCGCCGCTGCTGGGCGAGACCATCGGCCAGAGCCTGGAGTCGGCCGCACGGCGCTGGCCGGGCGTCGAGGCGCTCGTCGCGCGCCACCAGGAGCTGCGCTACACGTGGGCGGAGCTGAACGACGAGGTCGACCGCGTCGCGCGCGGGCTGATCGCGCTGGGCCTCGAGAAGGGCGACCGGCTAGGCATCTGGTCGCCGAACTGCGCCGAGTGGGTGCTGATCCAGTTCGCCACCGCCAAGGCCGGCATCGTCCTCGTCAACATCAACCCGGCCTACCGCACGAGCGAGCTGGAGTACGCGCTGCGCCACTCGGGCTGCCGCTGGCTGGTCGCGGCCCCGTCGTTCAAGACAAGCGACTACAAGGCGATGATCGAGCAGGTCCGTCCCGACGTCGGGACGCTCGAGCACGTGGTGCTGCTCGGATCGTCCCAGTGGGACGAGGTGCTGGCCACGGGCGCCGCCGCGGGGCCCGACCGGCTGCGCGAGCGCATGGCCGAGCTCGACCCCGACGACGCGATCAACATCCAGTACACGAGCGGCACGACCGGCGCTCCCAAGGGCGCGACGCTGACCCACCACAACATCCTCAACAACGGCTTCTTCGTCAGCGAGCTGTGCCACCACACCGAGACCGACCGCGTCTGCATTCCGGTCCCGTTCTACCACTGCTTCGGCATGGTCATGGGCAACCTCGGCTGCGTCACGCACGGCGCCTGCATGGTGCTGCCTGCGCCCGCGTTCGAGCCCGGCCCGGTGCTCGAGGCGGTCGCCGCGGAGCGCTGCACGAGCCTCTACGGCGTGCCCACGATGTTCATCGCCGAGCTCGGCCACCCCGACTTCGACTCCTATGACCTGACCTCGCTGCGCACCGGCATCATGGCCGGATCGCCGTGCCCGACCGAGGTGATGAAGCAGG
>JAXDFS010000314.1:0-3784 GCA_034665465.1 Solirubrobacteraceae bacterium | reverse complement strand
ACCCGAGCTCGTCCGGGCAGGTTTGGCCCGGGAGCTCATCCGGCTGGTTCAGGAGGCCCGCAAGTCCAGCGGCTTCGACGTCGCCGACCGCATCACGCTCGCCTGGAGCGGCGCTGGCGAGGTCGCGGCGGCGCTGGAGGAGCACCTGGACCTCGTCGCCGGTGAGGTCCTGGCGGTGGAGGTCACGCGACTGCCGGCCCCCGGTGACGGCTGGCAGACCTCGGACCTCGGCCTGTCCTTCGCCGTCGCCCGCTCCGCCCCCTGACCCCCCTCCCCGCGACACGTCACCTAAGGCCCGGTTTTGCCGGCGTGTCGCGCACCGATTGACGTCTCGGCGCAGGTCGCGGGCATTACTTCGCCCTCGGCGGGCTAGGAGGTCGCCTCGGCGTCGCCAGCTTCTGCTGCGTCGGCGTCCTCGGCCAGCAGGCCGCGCAGGCCGCGCGCCGAGTCGTCCCCCGACGACGAGGGCAGCGGGATCGAGTCGGCGAGGGACTCGGAGTCGAGCGCGCGCAGCTGGCTCTCGAAGTAGCCGCGGAGCCGGCTGCGGTACTCACGCTCGAACACCCGGAGGGACTCGAGCTCGCTGGCGATGCTGTCGCGGTCGCGCTCGAGCGCGCTGAGCAGCTCGGTCTTGCGCCTCGACGTCTCCTCGTCGAGCCGCTCCGACCGGGTCTGCGCCTCGGTCTGCAGCGCCTCGGCCTTGGCCTTGGACTCCGCCTCGAGGCGCTCGGCCCGGACCGTCGCCTCGCTCACGATCTTGTCGGCACTCTCGTGCGCCTCGCTGACGAGCTGCTCGGCGTTCTGGCCGGCGATCTCGAGCAGTCGCGCCGCGGCGTTGGCCGCCTCGGGAATCGTACGGACCACCGGCTGCGCGGCCGGCGCCGCCTTCGCGCCGTCGGCGGAGACGTCGGGCGTCGCCGTCGTCGCGCTCGGGGAGCCGGTCGCCTTCGCCCGCAGGTCCTCGTTCTCCTGGTGGAGCCGGGTCAGCTCGACCTCCACCTCGTCGAGGAACTGGTCGACCTCCCCCATGTCGTATCCCTCGCGGAGCCGGACGGGCGTGAACGTCTTCTTCCGCACGTCCTCGGGCAGCAACGTCATTTGATCACCTTTGGGTAGAGTCGGATCCGCTCAGAGTGCGGCATTACGGTACCGTGCCGACCCGACGGGAGCAGATTCCGCGATCCCGGGCCGGCCCACCGCGCGCTAGTGGCTGAGCAGGATCCGGCTGTTCCCGTACCTCAGCACCAGGCAGATCACCAGTACGCACAGGATCGACAGGTCGATCGACACCGCGCCCAGCCGCAGCGGCGGGATCAGGCGCCGGAACGCCCGGATCGGCGGGTCCGTCGCGGAGTACACGACCTCCAGACCGACGAGGGTCGGCCCGGTCGGTCGCCAGGACCGGGCGAAGATCTGCACCCAGTCGGCGCCGATGCGGGCCCACAGCAGCAGCAGGTAGGCCCACAGAGCCAGTTGGATGATTCCGCCGACGAGTACCACGTGGCCAGCGTAATCGGCGTTCGGCCCGAAACCGGCCCGCGCGGTCCGGCCCGGGGTCAGCTCTGGTTGAAGAAGCCGCCCTCGGCGATGCGCTGCTTGTCCTCGGCTGCCACCGAGACGTTGGGCGGGGACAGCAGGAACACCTTGCTGGTGACGCGCTCGATCGTCCCGCGCACGGCGAAGACGAGGCCCGCGGAGAAGTCGACGAGACGCTTGGCGTCGTTGTCGTCCATCTCGGAGAGGTTCATGATTACCGGGATGCCCTCGCGAAAGTGCTCGCCGATGGTGCGCGCCTCGTTGTACGTACGCGGGTGCAGCGTCGTGATCCGCGACAGCTCCGTCACGACCTGCGTCGGGGCGGACGGGCGACGGCGCTCCGAGAGCGAGGAGACCGGCGCTTGGTGCTCGTCGTGGACGGCCCGCACCGGGCGCGGGCTGGCGCCCGACGGCTGAGGTGCTTCGTCGACGCCGTCGTAGTCGTCCTCGTAGTGGTCGCTGTCTTCCAGCAGGCCGAGATAGACCCCCACCTTGCGCATTCCGCCGGCCATGGTCTCGATGCCTCCAGTTACTCGACGACGCTTGTGTGTGTTGAGGTTCCGCGAACTCTCACAGGACCCGCTCGCTCGTCCCGACCCTACCGGAGGGAGGGGCGCTCGCCGAGTACCGCGCTGCCGACACGCACATGTGTCGCACCGGCCCGGATCGCCAGGGAGAAGTCCGCGCTCATGCCTGCTGAGACGGCGGTCGCGTCGGGATGGAGGGCGCGCAGCCGGGTGCTTGCCCCTGCCAGCTCCGAGTACGCCGCCTCGGCGTCTCCGTGCAGCGGCGCCACACCCATCACGCCGACGAGCCGCAGGGCGGACGCCGAGGCGACGGCATCCGCGACGGCCTCCAGGTCCGCACCCGTGACGCCGCCCCGCCCGGACCGCGCGCGCTCCGGATCGAGGCTCACCTGGATGAAGCAGTCGAGGACACGCCCGTACCGCTGAGCAGCGTCACCGAGCCGTCGGGCGACCTTCGCGGAGTCCACCGAGTGCACGACGTCGCTGTCGGCCGCGATCTTCGCCGCCTTGTTGGACTGGATCTGACCGATGAAGTGCCAGGTGAGGTCGTCGAGGCCCGCGAGCTCGGCGACCTTGCGTTCGACGTCCTGCTGCCGGTTCTCCCCGACGTCGCGGACACCGAGGGCATGCAGGATCTTGGTGTCGCTCGACGGCCAGGTCTTCGTCACCACGACCAGGCAGACCTCGTCGGGCGAGCGGTCGACGGCCCTTGCCGCGGCGGCGACCTGCTCCCGGACCGCCGCGAGACGGTCTGCGACCTGCCGGCTCCGCTCGTCAGCCATCGCGCTCCCTCAGGACCACCACGCCGGCGGACCGCCCGGAGCTCGCGCCGTCGCGGCGATAGGAGTACAGGTCGGCGGACTCCCGCGTACAGCGGCTGCGGTCGTTGACCGTACAGCCGGCCGCGAGCAGCTGCGCCGTGGCGGCCGCCCCCAGGTCGAGTGAAGGGGTCCCCCAGGTCGTGCAGGCGAAGGCCGCCGGTGCGGACGAGGCCACGTCAGCGCGCATCGACGCCGGCACCTCGTAGCAGCTCCCGCATACGTACGGACCGACCCAGGCCTCGACCACGTGTCCACCCAGCTCCCGCATGGCCTCGAGCGTCGCTGCCACGATGCCGGTGGCGACGCCGACGCGGCCGGCGTGCGCGACGGCCACCACACCGGCTCCGGTGTCGGCGAGCACGAGGGGAACGCAGTCGGCGACGCGGACGCACAGTGCGACGCCTCGCTCGCGGGTGACGAGCGCATCGCACGTCGCGGGCTCGGACGTCGCCGAGGTGACCACGGCGACCGAAGCGGTATGCGCCTGACGCATCGTCGCGATCGTGCGGACGCCGAGCTCCCGCGCCAGCAGGTCGAAGTTCGCCTGCCGCTCGGCGGACCGGTCAGGACCGCGTGCGCCGAGGTCGAGGGACTCGAAGGGGGGCGGAGAGCTGCCGCCGTGCCGGTCGGTGAAGGCGACGTCGACGAGGCCCGCGGCCCCTCGCCGGCTCTCCCTGCTGGCGAACACCCGCTACTTGAGGAAGTCCGGTACGTCGAGGTCCTCGTTGTCGTCGAACGGGATCGCCCGTGGTGGACGCGGCTGCGGCTGCGGCTGCGGTGGCCGCTGCTGCTGGCTCGGCTGTCCCTGCGGCTGGGCCTGCTGCATCGGCGCCGGCGCCTGTGACGCCGGTTGCATCGCCTGCTGGCGGGGCGGCCCCTCCGTCGGCACCGAGCGCTGCT
>JAXDFS010000313.1:0-11756 GCA_034665465.1 Solirubrobacteraceae bacterium | reverse complement strand
TCGGTCGCCGGCCTCTACGACTGCGCGCAGAGCGCGAGCGCGCTCAGCGCTTCAGCGCGAGCGTGAACCCGCCGGCGACGATGATCACGAACAGCGCCGGGAAGGCGTAGGAGATCACGCCGAGCATGTTCAGCCCGACGAGCGGCACGGCGGGCGCGAACAGCAGGAGGATCGCCGCGGGCCACCCTTGGCCGGCCACGAGCGCGCGGACCGCCACTGCGGCCAGCCCGATGAGGCAGAGCGTGAGGACGACCATCCCGACGACGAAGAGCCCGAAGCCCATCGCCAGCAGCTGGCGGTTGTTGTCGCCGAAGAGCTGGAAGTTCTTCTGGAAGACCAGCCCGCCCGCGATCGTCGCGACGCCCGCGAGCCAGGCGCCGTTGACGAGCCGGCGCACGGTCCAGCCGCTCGCCACGCTCGAGCGGGCCTCACGCACGCGGGCCCCCGGGCTCATGCGCGGCCGGGCGGCAGCGCCAGCGCCGGCGGCCGCGGGCGGGCGCGGCGACTGCGCGGGAGAATCGGACTCCGGGGTCCTGCCGACAAGGATGATCCGCGCCGATCCGTGTCCATCGGTGGCCATGCGCAGTGATACGCGCGCCGGCGGAGAAACCCTGCCTCGAGCTCGCGGGTCTACTGGCCCGCAAGCGGCTCGAGGTCGGCCGCCTGCTGGGCCTCCTGGCGCATGCCGAGCCAGTAGAAGAAGGCGTAGCCGAGGAGCGTGCCGGGGATCGCCTCGAGCGCGGTGAGCAGGTTCGTGTCGTTCTGGCCGGGCACGGCGAAGCCGTTGATGATCAGCCCGAAGATGATCGCGCCCAGGACCGACCCCAGGAAGGCGCCGACGATGCCCGCCCAGCAGCGGTCGGGCAGGAAGATCGTGAAGTGCCAGAGCGCGAGGCCCATCATGGTCCACGCGAGTGCGCCCATCAGCGCGGCCTGCCGTGCTTGCCTTTGCGGCGCGCGGCGGCGCTGCGAGGCTTGGACTTCGATCCCGGCTCACGGCGATTGGGCATGACGACGTCCTCGGGCAGCGCGTCGGCGTCGGGATCGGGCTCCTGCTTGGGCGGCGCGGGCGCGGGCGCGGGCTTGGTCTTCGGCACGGGCGGGTCGGCCACCGCGGTCCGGCGCGGGGCGGGATCGACGTGCAGGTCGCGGACCATCTCGTCGAACTCCGACCGCGAGACCTTGGCCTCCGGGTCGTCGGGCGACGTCAGGCGGCCGCCGCCGCGCAGGCGCCGGCCCTTGTCGACCTCGACCTGCACGCCGGCGGAGCCGGTCGCGTAGGCGGGCACGAGGCCGCCGTTCTCGGCCGCGATCGACGCGTGACGGCGGCGGTACAGCGGCTCGCGTTCCTTCCACGCGGTGAGCACCGGCGAGGCGATGAAGATCGACGAGTACGTGCCCGAGATCGTGCCGACCAGCAGCGCGAAGGCGAACGCGCGCAGGGTCTCGCCGCCGAAGATCAGCAGCGCGAGCACCGGCAGGCCGGAGCAGAAGCTCGTCGCCAGCGAGCGCACGACGACCTCGGACATCGATCGGTTGACGATCTGCGAGAACGCCGCCCGCGGCATGCGCGGCACGTTCTCGCGGATGCGGTCGAACACGATGATCGTGTCGTAGAGCGAGAAGCCGAGGATCGTGAGCAGGGCCGCGACCGTGGCCGTCGACACCTCCTGTCCCACGAGGGCGTAGATGCCCGCCGTGATGAGGATGTCGTGCATCAGCGCGATGAGCACGGGGACGGCGTACTTGGGCTCGAATCGCAGCGCGATGTACGCCGAGATCACCAGCAGCGACGAGATGATCGCGATGATCGCCGAGTTGGCGACGGTCTGGCCGAACGTCGGGCCGATCGATGTCGAGCTCGGCGTATCGGCGAAGGTGAACTTCTTGGCGAGCGCCGCCTGCACCCTCGTCACCTGGTCGGGAGCCAGCGTGGCCGTCGAGATCTGGAACTTGCTCGCGCCCTTGCCGGGCGCGGTGACCTTCTGGATCTCGGCCTTGCCCTGGCCGACCGTCGTCAGCACGTCGCGGATGGCGTTCTCGTCGACCTTCTGCGTCAGCGCGACGTTGATCCGCGAGCCCGACTCGAAGTCGATACCGAAGTTGATGCCCTTGGAGCCCAGCGCCAGGGCGCAGACGAGCAGGATCATGCCCGAGAAGCTGAAGAACCACTTCGAGTAGCCCATGTAGTCCAGGCGGAAGCGGTCGCCCTTGGGCTTGGCGGCGCCGAGCGCCGAGGGCGAGCGCAGCATGCGCGACTTGCCCATCGCGCCGAGGATCGCCTGCGTCGCCAGGACCGCGGTGAAGAGCGAGACGATGACGCCCAGGCCGAGCGTGAGGGCGAAGCCCTTGACGCCCGCCGTGGCGAGCACGAAGAGGATGAACGCCACCATGACCGTGACGACGTTGGCGTCGATGATCGCGGTGAGGCCCTTCTTGTAGCCGGTCGCGATGCCGGCCATGACCGAGCGCCCGCCGCGGATCTCCTCCTTGACGCGCTCGAAGATCACGATGTTGGCGTCGGCGGCCACGCCGAGGGTCAGGATCAGGCCCGCGATGCCCGGCAGCGTCAGGACGACCGGGATGAGCTTGATCAGCGCGAAGAAGTAGACGCCGTAGACCGCGAGCGCGACAACCGCGATGACGCCCAGCACGCGGTAGAAGATCAGCAGGAAGAGCGCGACGATGATGAAGCCCGCGATGCCCGCCGTGAGGCCCTGGTTGAGCGCCTGCTGGCCGAGCGTCGCCGAGACCTGGGAGCTCGAGATGAGCTTGAGCTTCAGCGGCAGCGCGCCGGTCTTCAGGACGTTGGCGAGCGCCTGCGCGGACTTGATCGTGAAGCCGCCGGAGATCTGGTTGCCGGTACGGCCGTCGAGGCCGTCGGGGTTCTGGCGGAAGTCGATGAACGGCGTCGAGACGAGCTTGTCGTCGAGCACGATCGCGAAGTGCTGGTTGGCGCTCGCGGCGTCCTGTCCGGCCAGCAGGCCGACGCTCTCGCTGCCGCGCGCGGCGAGGCGGCGCGTGACGTTCTGCCAGATCTTGCGGCCCTTGCTCGTGAAGTCGAACGTCACGATCGGCTGGCCGTTGCCCCCCGCGCCGCGATCGAAGCTCTGGGCGGGCTTCTTGATCTCGGTGCCCTTCAGCGCCACGTCGTCGCGCAGCACGTACCACTGGTCGGTCGTCGTCTTCGCGGTCGGGTCCTGCTCGGCCTGGACGATGACCGTGTTCGGCTTGACCTCGTAGACCTTGGCCTTGGCGCGCAGCGCCCGCGGGACGTTGGCGAGCGCCTGGGCGCGGGTGTCCTCGCCTGCCAGGCCGTTGGGGTCCTTGCCGGCGCGATAGACCTTCTTCGTCGCCGGGTTGACCGCGTAGAAGAGGCTCGTCTCGCGCGAGTTGTTGACCTCGATCTTCGCCGGCTGCTTGGACGCGCGCAGGATCGCGTCGTAGAGCGTGAGCGCCCCGGCGCTGCCCGCCGACGGGCCGCCCGTGACGGCCTGGTTGGTCGGGTCGGTCTTGCCGTCGGGCCCGATGACGTTGAGCTCCCAGTCATAGAACGCCAGCTGGGCGACGGTCCCGACCTGCTGGATCGCCTGGGCGAGGTTCTTGACGGCCGGCAGCGCCACGCTGATCTGGCGGTTGCCGGAGCGCTGCAGCTCGGGCTCGGCGACGCCGAGCTGGTCGACGCGGTCGCGCATGACGTCGATGGCGCGCTGGAGCGCGTCGTCGGTGACCGGCTGCTGCTTGGTTCCCTGGGCCAGGTAGACGAGCTCGACGCCGCCCTGCAGGTCGAGGCCCTTCTTGGTCGACTTCTGGCTGATGACGCCCACGGACGCGATCAGAAGTCCCAGGACGAGCAGCAGTACGAAGAGGTTGCGGCGGCGTTCGGTCACAGCGGGTCTATCGTCAGGTTACTTCGCGGGCGTGAGCACGAGGAGCAAGCCCCCGTCGTCATCGTACGCCGGGAAGAGGTCCGCGGTGGCCTGCGCGGGCAGATCGCCCTCCGCGTTGACCTGCACGGGCTTGTCCAGCGCGCGCACGCCCCACTCCAGGACGGTGTTGACGTGGTCCTCGCCGTTGGCGAACTTCAGGCCGAGCACGTCGTTGACCTTGCGGCCGATCACGCGCTCGTCGTCGAGCCCGGTCAGCTCGAAGGATCCGCGGCCGCAACCGATGACGCGGGCCTGCTGGTCGCAGACGAAGAAGGCGGCGTTGGGCGCCGGGTAGTAGTCGTCGAGCAGCTCGAAGAGAAAGCCGAATCCGCATTTGGAGCAGCCCTTCGCCTGGCGCGAGAAGCCGGCGGTGCGGTCGGTCTCCGAGCTGCGGTTCCCGCAGCTGGGACAGATGAACAGATGAGCCATGGCTCGACTAAGCCTAGAGGCCGCTCTGCGTCACTGCGACGCCTTCCAGCTGACGAGCCCCGAGTCGCACGTGTCGGTGACCGTCGTGCCGGCCGCGTCGTAGAACGTCACCTTGTAGTTCCAGGTCCCCTTGATCGACCTGCGGTCCCTGCTGCGCCGCCCGGTGATCCTGCCCTCGATGTCGGCCGGCGTGCCGGCCGCGTCGATGCGCTGGGGGCCGAACGTCGCCTTGAAGCGATTCTTGGAGTTGATCCGCACGTCGGTGAAGCCGTCGGTCGTGCCGAAGTTCTCGTTCGACGTGCACGTCATGTCCAGCCCGATGACGATCCGGGTCACGACCGCCTGCGCCTTGTCGAGGTCGACGACGATCGGCCAGTTCTGCGGCGTGACGCCGCCGTAGACGTGACCGCCGCCCGCGGCAGGCGTCGTGGTCGCGGCCGCGCTCGGGCCGGCTATCACGCCCGCGACGGCGATGCACGTCGCCGCGACCCTGACCATCTTTGCCCCAGGTCGCAGCGCGACCACCCCCTCGTCGTGGCTTTCAGAACAGGCTCTCCGCGGCTGCGGGCGGGTCGATGCCCAGATGGGCGAAGGCCCGCCTCGTCGCCGCGCGACCCCGCGGCGTGCGCTTGAGCAGGCCGCACTGCAGCAGGTAGGGCTCGTAGACGTCCTCGACGGTGTCCTGCTCCTCCCCCACGGTCACCGCGAGCGTCGACAGGCCGACCGGCGCCCCCTCGAAGCGCACGCACAGCGCGCGCAGCAGCTCCCGATCGAGGCGGTCGAGGCCGAGCTCGTCGATCTCCAGCAGCGCGAGCGCCGTGTCGGCGACCTCGGCGGTCACGACGCCGCCCGAGCGGACCTCGGCGTAGTCGCGCACGCGCTTGAGCAGGCGATTGGCGACCCGCGGCGTGCCGCGGCTGCGGCCGGCGATCGCATGCGCGCCGCCCGGGTCCAGGGCGACCTCGAGGATCCGCGCCGAGCGCGTCACGATCGTCGCGAGGTCCTCGGTGCCGTAGTGCTCCAGGCGGTGCTGCAGGCCGAAGCGGTCGCGCAGCGGGGCGGTCAGCAGCCCGGTGCGCGTCGTCGCGCCGATGAGCGTGAACGGCGGCAAGTCGAGCGTGACGACGCGCGCGCCGGCGCCCAGACCGACGGTGATCGGCAGCTGGCCGTCCTCCATCGCCGGATAGAACGTCTCCTCCAGCGCGCGCTGCAGGCGATGGATCTCGTCGACGAAGAAGACGCTGCCGGGCTCCAGGGCCGTGAGGAAGGCCGCGATGTCGGCCTTGCGCTCGAGCGCCGGGCCGGCGGTCTGCACGAACGGCGCACCGAGCTCGGCGGCGATGATCTGCGCGAGCGTCGTCTTGCCGAGCCCGGGCGGGCCGGCCAGCAGGACGTGGTCCAGCGGCTCGCCGCGGGCGATCGCGGCCTCGATCGAGATCGCCAGCTGCTCCTTGAGCGACGGCTGGCCGATGAAGTCCTCCAGGCGCCGCGGGCGCAGCGAGCGGTCGAGCTCGAGCTCGTCCTCGAGGCGCTGGGGCGTCTGGATGCGGGCGTGGGTCATGACGGCTCGCGCGTGCGCCGCGATGCGCGCAGGGCGTGCGCGATCAGCGCCTGGGGGGTGTCGTCGGGGGCGTCGCGCAGCAGCTCGTCGGCCTCGACGACCGAGAAGCCGAGCTCGACGAGCCCGTCCCGCGCCAGCCGGCGGGGGTCGTCGGTGCGGGTGATGACGATCTCCTCGCCGCCGGCGCCGAGCGTCGCGCCGACCTTCTCGCGCAGCTCGACGACGATCCGCTCGGCCGTGCGCTTGCCGATGCCGGGCACCGCCTGCAGGCGCGCGACGTCGCCGGATGCGACCGCGGTGAGCAGCTCGCGCGGGGAGCCGCCGCTGAGGACGGCGAGCGCGACCTTCGGACCGACCGACTGCACGCCGATGAGGGCGAGGAAGAGGTCGCGCTCCTGCTCGGTCGCGAAGCCGTAGAGGGCCAGCGCGTCGTCGCGGACGACGAGATGGCTGTGCAGCGTGACCTGCTTTCCGACCGCCGGGACGTGGCGCAGCGTCTCGGCCGAGACCGCGAGGCGGTAGCCGACGCCGCCGGCCAGGACGACGACGTGATCGGAGCGCCGGACCGCGACCTCGCCGCGGAGGAGTGCGATCACGCGGGCTTTCGGTAGACGCTGATCTCTTCGAGCTCGCGGCTGCCGGGCACGACGCGGCTCTCGGCCACGGCCGCCGCATGCGGCGCGCCGTTGGCGTGGCAGATCGCGATCGCCAGCGCGTCGGCGGCGTGGTCCGGGCGCGGCGGCGCCTCGAGCGAGAGCAGCATCTGGACCATCCGCGCGACCTGGTCCTTCTCGGCGCGGCCCGACCCGCAGACGGCGTGCTTGATCTGCTGGGGCGTGTAGGAGACGCACTCCAGCCGGCGCTGCCCGCCCGCGAGCATCACGACGCCGCGCGCCTGCCCCACGGCGAACGCGCTGCCCGCGTTGCGCCCGAAGAAGATGTCCTCCATCGAGATCACCGTCACGAGGTGCTCGTCGAGGAGCTCGCAGACGCGCCGGTGGATGTTCGCGAGGCGAATCTGCGGCGGGGAGTCCGGACGGGTCGTGATGACGCCGCCGTCGAGCGCGACCAGGCGCCCGGCGCGGCGCTCCACGATCCCGAAGCCGGTGTTGGCGGTGCCGGGGTCGATGCCGAGGACGATCATCTTCGATGATTCTGCGCCCAGCGCCGGATGCCTCCCGCTGTCAGGTGGCGGGAAGCAGCCTGCGCTCGACGACATAGCCCCCGAAGGGGACCACCGCGGCGATGAGCACGAGCCCCGTCGTCCGGCCGTCCCAGCCGGCGTCGTCGCGCAGCGACAGGGCCATGAAGACGTAGGCGAGGAACAGGATGCCGTGGATGGGCCCGAGGATCGGCGCGAGGTCCGGCCCGTCGGCGCCGTACTTCAGGCCGGTGGCGATGAGCAGCACCAACCAGCTCGTGGCCTCGGCGAGCGCGACGTACCGGAAGTTCTTGATCGACATCGGGTTGAGGCTCCGTTCAGAAGGGGAGCGG
Source organism: Solirubrobacteraceae bacterium (assembly GCA_034665465.1). Taxonomy (GTDB): domain Bacteria; phylum Actinomycetota; class Thermoleophilia; order Solirubrobacterales; family Solirubrobacteraceae; genus CADCVQ01. The sequence goes on along the minus strand of JAXDFS010000313.1, from coordinate 4,343 downwards.
CATCGTACGGCCGTGCGGCTGTGGCGCGCGGCCCCGCGGCGAGGAGCCGGGCTCAGGCGCGCCTGGGCTGCGGCCGCAGTCCCAGCCGCGAGAGCACCGCGTCGATCGGGCGCCCGGCAGCGTCGGCGAGGCGATCGATCCAGGCGCGCACGACGGGCACGTGGAGCGCCAGCGCCACGAGCGCGCCGAGCGCGGCGCCGGCGGCGACGTCGCTCGGATAGTGCACGCCGAGCATGACCCGGCCGGCGGCGAGCACCGCCGCGAACACGAGCGCGACGATCCCCAGCGGCCGGTTTCGCAGCAGCAGGGCCGTCGCGATCGCGAAGGCCGCCGTCGCGTGGTCGCTGGGGAAGCCGGCGTCGGCCGCGTGCCCGGCGAACAGGTGGATGCTGCCCGGGTGCGCGACGAAGGGGCGCGGCCGGTCGACGAGGCGCGAGACGACCTGCGCGCATGCGAGCGCGACGCCCGCGGCCAGGCCGGCCGCCACGCCTGCGCGCCGGCGCCAGTCGCTGCCGGCCCCGGCCAGCACGAGCAGCACGACCAGAGCCAGGAACAGGGCCTGCGAGGCGCTGACGTAGAGCGATACCGGGTCCTCGAAGCCGTCGTGGCGGAAGGCGAACCCGTTGAGCTCGTGCACGAGCGTGAAGTCCATGTGAACCGAGGCTTTCAGGGCGGACCTGAACGCCACCTGATCGGCGGCTGGTGCAGACGCCCCGCGAGGAGCATCCTGAGACAGTGAGACCGACTGTGCTCGTCGTCGAGGATGACACCGAACTGCGGCGGCTGTTGCTGCGCGGGCTCGGCGAGGAGGGCTTCGACGTCGTCATGGCGGCCGATGCGACGGCGGCGATCCGCCACGCCGAGTCGCGGATGGACCTCGCGATCATCGACGTCGGCCTGCCCGACGCCGACGGCCGCGACCTCTGCCAGGCGCTGCGGGCCCGCGGCTTCTCCGCGCCGGTGCTCTTCCTCACCGCCCGCGACGCCGTCACCGACCGCGTCTCGGGATTCAACGCCGGCGGCGACGACTACGTCACCAAGCCGTTCGCGTTCGTCGAGCTCGTCGCCAGGCTGCGCGCGCTGCTGCGCCGGTCGCCCGAGGGCGAGCCGTCGGACCCCTCGGCGCTCGGCGGCCTGATCCTCGACCCCGCGGCCCATGCGGCGACCGGGCCCGCTGGCAGCGCACAGCTGACGCCGACAGAGTTCCGGCTGCTCGCCGCCCTCGCCGGGCGCCCCGGGACCGTCCTGCGCCGCCGCGAGCTCGTCGGTGCGGCCTGGCCGGACGGCGCCGTCGTCTACGACAACACGCTGGACCAGTACATCGTGCGCATGCGGCGCAAGCTGCGCGCGGTTGCGCCCGACGCCGCGATCCTCACCGTACGCGGCGTGGGCTACCGTCTGGGCTGATGCCGCGGCCGCGGACGCTCCGGACCCGCGTGACCATGCTCGCAGTGCTCGCGGCGACGGTCGCCGTCGCGCTGCTGGTGGGCGCGTTCAACGTCGTGCTGGCCAACGCGCTCGATCGCAACGTCAACCGCACGCTGCGCTCCAAGGCGGCGGCGGCGACGACCACGGCCTCCGTGAGCGACGGCCGCGTCACCGTGCACGACTCGCCCGACGACGAGGCGATCGATCGCGAGGTGTGGGTCTACGACGGACTGCGGGCGATCGTGCGGCCCACCGGCAACGCCTCCCTGCAGGCGGCCGCCGACGCACTCGCGCGGCGGCCGAGCGCCTACGCCGCGGCCCCCGCGCAGAAGATCCGCCTGCACAGCGTCGCGCTGACCGATCACGGCCGCCGCGTCGGGGCCGTCGTCGTCGGGGAGTCGCTGGCGGCCTACGACCAGACGACCGATGTCGCGCTGGCAGGCTCCGTGGCGCTCGGCGGGCTGCTGCTGCTGCTCATCGCGGGCCTCACGTGGGTCACGATCGGGCGGGCGCTGCATCCTGTCAGCGAGATGACGCGGGCGGCGGCGGACTGGTCGGCGCATGACGGCGCGCGGCGCTTCGGCCCGGGCCCCCGCCCCGATGAGCTCGGCGAGCTCGCCGGCACGTTCGACGCGCTGCTGGACCGCCTCGCGGCGAGCCTGCGCCACGAGCAGCGCCTGTCGGCGGAGCTCTCCCACGAGCTGCGCACGCCGCTGGCGCGGATCGCTGCGGAGGCCGAGCTGCTGGGGCGCCGCGCGCGCTCGCCGGAGGAGCTCGCCGCCGGCCTGCACGCGATCACGCTCAACGCCGAGGAGATGGAGGCGATCCTCGACACCCTCATGAAGGCCGCGCGCGCGGACGCCGGTCTCGAGCGCGGGCGCGCCGAGCTCGGGCCGCTGCTGGATCGCATCGCCACGCGCTGGCGCCCGGCGCTGGCGGCGGGCGGCATCGAGCTCGATGTCGGCGGCGCGGACGGCATCGACGTCGGCGTCGACGCAGAGGTCGCCGAGCGGATCCTCACGCCGATGCTGCACAACGCCGAGCGCCACGCGGTCGCCCACGTGTCGCTGAGCGCCGAGCGCGCGGGCACCGCCGTGCTCGTGCACCTCGACGACGACGGGCCCGGCATCCCCGAGGAGCTGCGCGAGGCGATCTTCGAGCCCGGCCACACCGGCAGCGACGGCCCCGGCGCGGGACTCGGGCTCGCGCTCGCCCGGCGGCTGGCGCGCGCTACCGGCGGGGACGTCGACGCCACGACCCGGCCGGGCGGCGACGGCGCGCGGCTGCGCGTGCGGCTGCCGAGCTGAGGCGGCCGTCAGCGCCCGGCGGCGCGCGCGAGCACGAGCGTGAGCCGCGGCGACGGGCCGTCGTGCGTCACCGTCAGGCGCCCGCCCTCGGCATGGGCAAGCGAGCGCGCCAGGGCGAGGCCGATGCCGTGGCCGCCCGCGTCGGGTGAGCGACGCTCGAACGCGCGCTCCGCCCCGGCGGCGAACCCCGGCCCCTCGTCGCCGATGTCGACGGCCGCCCAGGCCGCGTCGACCGTCCGCGCGACGATGCTCACCGCGCCGGCTCCGTGGCGCTCGGCGTTGTCGAGCAGCACCTCGACGATCTCGCCGACGACCCCCTCCCCCGCGCGCACGACGACCGTCCCGGGAGGGACCGTGAGCGTCAGCCGCCGGCCCGCGGCGGCCAGTCGCCCGCGCCAGCGCTGCTCGGCCTGCGTGAGCAGCTCGACGAGCTCGCATGTCGTGTCCGGCCGCGGGACGTCTCTCGCGACGCTCAGCAGCGTGTCGATCGTCTGCTGCAGGCGCTCGACCTGCGCCACCGCCCGGTCGATCGCATCCGACGGGGCGCCGGCCAGCTGGAGCGTCTCGAGCTCGAGCCGCAGCGCGGCCAGCGGGGTGCGCAGCTGATGGGAGGCATCGGCGCTGAAGCTCCGCTCGCGCGTGATCAGGTCGTCCAGGCGCCCGGCGGTGAGATCCAGCGCGTCGGCGACGGCATCGACCTCGCGGATGGCGCCCCGCGGCGCGCGCACCGAGAAATCGCCGTCACCCAGTCGCCCGGCGGCCACGGCGACGCGCTCCAGCGGGCGGGCGAGGCGCCGGCCCAGCAGCCAGGCGGCGAGCATCGCGAGCGCCAGGACGCCGCCGGCTGCGGCGGCCAGCGCCAGCCAGGCGTGGTGGGCGCGCCGCGTGACAGCGGCGTCGGAAGCCTCCGCGCGGATGACGCCGGTCACCCGCTCGCCGGTCAGCAGCGGGACGGCTGCGACGAGCGTGCCGGGCCGGATCCGCGTCGTCGGCCGGCGCCCGCGCAGGGCTTCGCGCACGACGCCGTCGGCCCGGGCCGGGCCGGCGCTCGCGGCCCCCGCGACGCGGCGGCCGGCCGCGTCGTAGACCGCGAGACGGTCCGGGCCGGGCGGCAGCTCGACGGGATCGCCCGCCGGCGTGCCGAGATCGATCGAGCGGGCGGCGCCCACCGTGTCGCGCTGCAGGCGCAGCAGCTCCTGGTCGCGGTAGCCGTCGCGCAGCACGACGGCCAGCGGCAACGCGAACAGCCCGACAGCCGCCGCCGCAACCGCGACGATCGCCAGGATCAGGCGCCGTCGCACGCGGTCAGGTCTCCAGGCGATAGCCGATGCCGCGCAGGGTCGTGATCGCGCCCTCGCCGAGCTTGCCGCGCAGGGTGAGGATGTGGTTGTCGAGCGTCTTCGTCGAGCCCATCCAGTCCGTGTCCCACACCTCCCGCATGATCCGCTCCCGGGTCACGACGCGGCCGGCCTCGGTGGCGAGCAGCAGCAGCAGGTCGAACTCCTTCGGGCGCAGCGCCAGCTCCTGGCCGTCGCGGTGCGCTCGCCGCGACGCCGGATCGAGGCGGACGCCGGCGACGTCGATCGCCGGCGCCGGGCCGTCGTCCGG
>JAXDFS010000312.1:0-3654 GCA_034665465.1 Solirubrobacteraceae bacterium | reverse complement strand
CATCCTCAACGGGTTCTTCTTCCTGCGCCTGCTCGTCGAGTCCAAGCCGGCGTTCGACCAGACCGGGCTCGTCGACTTCGTCTTCTCGAACAACTGGGTCCCGTCGCGCAATCAGTTCGGGGCGCTTCCGCTCGTCGTCGGCACGCTGCTGACCTCCGGGATCGCACTGGTGATCGGCGTGCCGGTCGCAGTCGCCAGCGCGCTGTACATCACCGAGCTCAGCCCGCGCAGGCTGCGCACGCCGCTGACGATCCTGCTCGAGCTGCTCGCCGCCGTCCCCTCGGTCGTCTATGGCCTCTGGGGCATCTTCTTCCTCGCGCCCAGGCTGCTGCCCGCCGAGAAGTGGTTCAACGACAGCTTCGGGTTTCTCCCGTTCGTCGGCGGCACCGTCTCGATCCCGAACTACTTCGTCGCCGGCCTGATCCTCGCGATCATGATCGTGCCGATCGTCAGCGCGATCGCGCGCGAGGTCATGTCGACCGTCCCGACGGACCAGAAGGAGGCGGCTCTCGCCCTCGGCGCGACGCGCTGGGAGATGATCCGCGTCGCCGTCCTGCCCTACTCGCGGGCGGGGATCGTGGGCGCGGCGATGCTCGGCCTCGGCCGCGCGATCGGCGAGACGATCGCGGTCACGATCGTCATCGGCAACGCCGCGAACATCGGCAACTCGGTGTTCTCGCAGGGCTACACGCTGTCGGCGGTCATTGCCAACGAGTTCGGCGAGGCGGCTTCCGATCCCGTGCACCGGGCGTCGCTGATCGCCGCGGGCCTGCTGCTCTTCGTGCTCACGCTCGCCGTCAACCTCGTCGCGCGCTGGTTCGTGACGCGCGCGGAGACGTCCGGCGCGCGCCGGGTCCCGGTGGGACTGGCCGGATGACGCCGGTCCTCGCAGCGATCTCGAGGCGGCGGCGGGCGACCGACCACGCCGCGCGCGCGGCGACGCTCGCGCTGACGCTGGTCGCGCTCGTGCCGCTCTTCCTCGTCGTGTACTACCTGCTCGAGGAGGGCCTTGGCGCGTTCAGCGTCAGCTTCTTCACGACCGATCCGACCGGCCGCTTCCTGGGCGATCCCGGCGGCATCCGCAGCGCGATCGTCGGCACCGTCCTGATCGTCGTGGTCGCGACCGCGATCGCGGTCCCGCTCGGGATCGGCGTCGCGCTCTACCTCGTCGAGTACGGCAGGCGCAGCGCGTTCGCCAACGTCGTGCGCTATTTCATCGACGTGATGACGGGGGTGCCCTCGGTCGTCTTCGGGCTCTTCATCTACATCGTGCTCGTCGTGTCGCAGATCGGCGGGACGTTCGCCGCCTGGAAGGGTGCCGTCGCGCTGGCGCTGCTCATGCTGCCGGTCGTCGCGCGCGCCTCGGAGGTCGTCCTGAACCTCGTGCCCGACGAGCTGCGCGAGTCCGCCCTGGCGCTCGGCGCACCGCGCTGGCGCGTCGTGCTGCGCGTCGTGCTGCCGACCGCCGCGCCCGGCCTGCTCACCGGCTCGATGCTCGCGATCGCGCGCGCGGCGGGGGAGACCGCGCCGCTGCTGTTCACCGTCGCGTTCGTCAACGGCGTCAGCCTCGACATCGGCCAGCGGATGAACTCCCTGCCCCTGCAGATCTTCAACGACGTCGGCCAGGCCCAGGACCGCCTCGTGCAGCGCGCCTGGGGAGCGGCGCTGACGCTGGTGCTGATGATCCTCGCCGTGACGCTCGCCGCCCGCCTGGTCCAGAGAAGGAGCCGCCTGCAGCCATGACCAACCCCGAAGCCGAAGAGCGCGTGATGCCGATGCCCGACGAAGCGCCACTGGCGCCGCCGCACATACCCGCGCGCGTGCGCGAGCCCGCCGCCCGCGCCGCCGGCGATGCGCGCAGGCCGGTCAAGGCCGGGCGCGCGATGACGCTCGAGGGGCTCAACGCCTGGTACGGCACGACCCACGCCGTCAAGGACGTCAGCCTGAGCTACCGGGCCAACGAGGTCACCGCGATGATCGGTCCCTCCGGCTGCGGGAAGTCCACCGTGCTGCGCTGCCTGAACCGCCTGCACGAGGAGATCCGGGGGGCGCACTCCGAAGGCCGGGTCACGCTCGACGACCTCGACATCAACGACCCGCGCGTCGACGTCACCGCCGTGCGCCGGGCGATCGGCATGGTCTTCCAGAAGCCCAACCCGTTTCCGACGATGTCGATCTTCGACAACGTCGCGGCCGGCCTGAAGCTCGCCGGCATCAAGGGCCGCCGGACCGAGGAGGTCGTGGAGCGCTCGCTGCGCGGCGCCGGGCTCTGGGACGAGGTCAAGGATCGCCTCGCGCAGCCGGGGATCGGGCTCTCCGGGGGACAGCAGCAGCGCCTGTGCATCGCGCGCACGATCGCCGTCGAGCCCGAGGTCATCCTCATGGACGAGCCCTGCTCGGCGCTGGACCCGATCGCCACCCTGAAGGTCGAGGAGCTCATCACCGAGCTCAAGCGCGACTACACGATCATCATCGTCACCCACAACATGCAGCAGGCCGCGCGCGTGTCGGACACGACCGCGTTCTTCTATCTCGGCGAGCTCGTCGAGCACGCCGACACCGAGACGCTGTTCAGGACGCCGGCCAACCCGCGTACCGAGGAGTCCGTCACCGGCAAGTTCAGCTGATGCTCGCACCGGGACAGGGCCGCCAGCACTTCCAGGGGCAGATGCTGGACCTCGAGCGCTCGGCGCTCGGCGGGATGGACATGGCGCTGGGCCAGGTCGAGCGCGTGCTCGACGCGCTCGAGCACGCCGACCAGCGGCTCGCGCAGTTCGTCATCGCCGACGACGACCGCATCGACGGCCGCTACCTCGAGGTCCATCAGGGCGTCCTGTCGCTGCTGGCGCTGCAGGCGCCGGTGGCGGGCGATCTGCGCGTCGTCGCCGCGGTCCTCTACGTCATCAACAGCATCGAGCGCGTCGGGGATCAGTGCGTGAACATCGCCAAGCTCATCCCGCTGGCGGGCCGCAAGCCCGACCCCCCGGACGAGCTGTGCCAGCGGATCCTGCGGATGGGCGAGCTCGCCCGCCAGGAGCTGGCCCAGGCGCGGCGGGCGTTCGCCGATCGCGACGTCGCGCTGGCGCAGTCGCTGGCCGAGCAGGACCTCGAGGTCAACCGCCTCAACCGCGAGATCTTCCGGCTCGCCGTACGGGCCGGCGCGGACCCGCGGCTGCGCGAGTGGGCGATGACGATGACGCTTGCGGCCCGCGCGCTCGAACGCATCGGCGACAACGCCGTCGACATCGCCGAGCAGGCGATCTTCATGGCGACGGGCGAGCTCCGCGAGCTGTCGCCGCCCCTGCATTCGAGCCCGCCCGGCCCATGAGCTCGACGCGCCAGGGCTTCCAGCGCGATCTCAGCGAGTTGCAGGATCTTACGCTCGGCGCGCTCGATCTGGTGCTCACGCTCCTGGACCGGGTTATCGAGGCGCTCGAGTACCAGGACGTCGAGCTGGCGCTGCACGTCATCGCCGACGACGCGCGCGTCGACGATCGCTGCACCGAGATCCAGCAGCGCGTGATCGCGCTGCTCGCGCTGCAGGGCCCGGTCGCGGGCGACCTGCGCCTGCTGGCGGCGCTGCTGCACGTCGCGCGCTACGTCGAGCGGATGGGCAACCAGTGCGTGTCGGTGGCGTCGCTCATCCCGCTGTCC
>JAXDFS010000311.1:0-11747 GCA_034665465.1 Solirubrobacteraceae bacterium | reverse complement strand
GCGGCCGCCGCAATGCGGCTCTTCGGTCGGTGCCTCAGCCGGTGACGTCCGTGGTCGTCAGCCCGTCGACCTTGGTGGCGATGACCGAGGTCTCCGACAGGCGCCAGGCGATCGTGGCCGAGCAGTTCAGCTTGATGTCGACCGGCGCGCCGACGGTGCGCGTGAGCTGCATGCCGAGCGTGGCCGGGGTCTGACGGTCGTTGACGACGATCGTCTGCAGCGACGTCTGGGTCACCCCGGCGGCGTCGAGCGTGCAGGTGCCGGTCAGCGAGCCGTTGGTGCCGAACAGCGCCTCGAGCGGGTTGGTCGTCCCGGTGAACGCCGTCATGACGGTGTTCGCGGTGACGACGTACGCGCCGGCGGGAACCGTCAGGGTCGCGACCGTGACGATCACGTTGGCGGGCTGGTTCTCGGGCCCGGCCTTGCGGATCGCCTCGTAGCCGAGGCGGCCGGTGCTCGCAGCGGGAGCCGACGACTTCGCCTTGAGGAGGTTCTGCACGCCCGACGAGAACGTCGAGGACTGCAGTGTCCCCTTCTTGACGTCCACGTTCTGGATCGTCCCGTTGCGGATCTGCTTGCTCGTGATCACCGTGGCGGCGTACGCGGAGCCACCGAGCGCGACGCACAGCGAGACGATCGAGATGACCAGCGCCGGGCTCGGCGTTCGAAGCTTCATGTGGTTCTCCCCTGCGGTTGAGTGGCCCTACCTGAGACCCGACACCTTCACCAGCGAGCGACGTGGTGCTCCATCACCCCCAGGCCGCCATCCACGGGTCCTACCCCCGGCAGCGATCCTGCAAAGCCTCCGAAGGGCTGACGATAGTCGCTTCGGATGACAAGCATGTGGTCCCGCCGCGCGCGCACGGCCTCCGCCTCGAAGGTCAGGCCGCCGCCCTCGCCGAAGGCCAGCGCCGTCAGGTCGGGCGCGAAGACGACGGGCCCGACCTCGTGCGCGAGCCCGTCGAGCCAGATCGAGCGCTCGCTGGCAACCGGGCCGTCGTTGACGCCGGTCACGAGGTTCCAGCCGACCGGCTCGCCGCCGGGACCGCGCCCGACGCCCGCCGACCACCACCACTCGGTCTCGCGGGCGTGGTAGCCCGCGGTGTCGTCGACGACCGCCAGCCCCTCGACCTGCAACGGGCGACCCCCCAGCACGACCCGGCCGCGAAACGGGCGCGCCGCCTGCTTGCGCGTCCATACGTACTGCTCGCCGTGGGCGTTGACGCACTCCACGCCGGCGCCCTCGTCGATCGTGATGTCGATCGCCACGCCGCGGTCGGCGACGCTCAGGCCGCCGCCCGCGCCGAAGCGCACGAGCCCCGGGCCGAGGGTCCGCGTGTGCTCGGCGAGGATGCCGCGGCGGCGGTCCCAGACCGCCCACCACGAGCTGCGCCCCGGCCCGACGGCGGCGGTCGCGGCGCACAGCATGAGCTCGTCGCAGAAGGCGGCCACGTAGCGCCAGCGCTTCAGCGGCCGGCCGCCGCGAAACGGCGCCAGCCGCGCCGGCGGGATCGGAACGGGCAGCGCCGGGGGCCGGTTCTGCGCGGCCCAGCGCAGCGGGAGCGAGCGTGAGACCTGGGCTCCCATGGGGGTAGCATCCATAAGGTTGACTGACCAGTCAATCCGAAAGCCGAGCGCATGCGCGTCGCCGCCGTCCAGCTGAACTCAACCGCCGACTTCGACCGCAACCTCGAGCGTGCGGACCGCTTCACGCGCGCCGCCGCGCGCGACGGCGCGCGGCTCGTCGTGCTGCCCGAGAAGTGGAGCGCGCTGGGCCGCGGCGAGGCGCTGCAGGCAGGCGCGCAGTCGCTGGACGGCCCCGCGATCGCGTGGGCCCGCGCGCTCGCGCGCGAGCTCGGGATCGACCTCGTGGCCGGCTCGATCACCGAGCGCCCGGAGGACTCCGGGCGCCTGCGCAACACGTCCGTGCACGTCGGCCCCGACGGCGAGATCCAGGCCGCCTATCGCAAGGTGCACATGTTCGACGTGGTCGTCGGAGGCGTCGTCTACCGCGAGTCCGAGCACGAGGAGGCGGGGGAGGAGCTCGTCGTCAGCGCGACCGCCGGCGGCGTCGAGCTGGGCCTGAGCATCTGCTACGACATCCGCTTCCCGGAGCTCTACCGGATCCTCGCGATACGCGGCGCGCGCGTCTTCACCGTGCCGGCGGCGTTCACGGTGCCCACCACGCGCGATCACTGGGAGGTGCTGCTGCGCGCCCGCGCGATCGAGGACCAGGCGTTCGTCGTCGCGGCCAACCAGATCGGCGAGCACGAGCCGGGGCTGGGCTCGGGCGGGCGCTCGATGATCGTCGACCCCTGGGGGCTCGTCCTCGCGCGCGCCGCGGATGCCGAGGGCCACATCGTGGCCGACCTCGACCTCGAGGCCCAGGCGCGGATCCGCCGCGAGCTGCCCGCCCTCGCCAACCGCCGGCCGGCCGCCTACGACTGGCCGCAGGAGGTCCGCTCCTGATGGCCTCCACGCGCGCGAGCGGCGGCGACAAGCGCCGCATGATCCTCGACGCTGCGGTGATCGCCTTCGCCAAGCGCGGCTTTCACGCCTGCCGCGTCTCGGACATCGCCGACGAGGCGAACGTCGCCTACGGCCTCGTCTACCACTACTTTCGCTCCAAGGACGAGGTGCTCGACACGCTCTTCCTGGATCGCTGGAACGTCCTATTGAGCGTCATCTCGGAGATCGACAGCCAGGAGATCCCGGCGCGCGAGAAGCTGCATGCGATCGCGGGCTTCATCGTCGACTCCTATCGCCACGACCCCGACCTGATGAAGGTCATCATCGTCGAGGTCACCCGCGCGGCGAACTCCTTCGGGCGCACCCATCTCGGCAAGATCCGCGAGGCCTACGCGCTCATCGCCGAGATCGTCGCCAAGGCGCAGGCGGAGGGGGCGTTCAAGCGCGAGGTGACGCCGGAGTTCGCGGCGCTGGCCTTCTACGGCGCGATCGAGCAGGTGCTGACGGGCTGGATCTTCGACATGCTCCCGCATGGCGAGGCCGAGTTCGACCAGGCCAAGGCCTTCATCGTCGAGACGATCTGCGGCGGCCTCGAGGTCGCTGCCACGGAATCCGCCCGAGCGGTCTGAGAGGATGCATGCGATGAGCAGCAACGACATGGTCAAACGCCTCGTCTGGTCGGGCCTGTTGGCCGGGCTGGGCGCCGTCGCGTCGATCGCCACGACGCGTGCCGCCGCGATGATTTGGCGCAGGATCTACGGGGAAGACCCGCCGGAATGAAGTTCGGCAAGCGACGCTGGGAGGCCAAGCTCGAGGCCAAGGAGGCCAAGGAGTCCGGGGGGAGCGACGCGGCAGCGCCGTCGCCCGAGCCGGTCGTCGAGTCGTGGAACGTCCCCGCGGAGCCTGAGTCGACGAGCGTCGCGCCGCCGTCGGGCGACGAGGACGTCGCCGACACGGTCGTCGACGGAGAGGCCGTCGAGCTGCCGACCACCGAGGTCGCCCCCGAGGACACGCTGCCTGTCGCAGAGGACCCGGCCGACGAGCCGGTGCCGGCCGAGGCTCCGGAGCCCGAATCCATCTATGCGGCGCCCCAGATGGCCGATCCCGAGCCGGCGGCCGCTGTCGCGGAGCCCGAGCCGGTCGTTCCCGAGCCCGAGCCCGAACCCGAGCCCGTATACGTGCCGCCGCCGCCCGCACCGGTCGCCGCGATGCCGCCCTCGCGCCCGCCCGGGGTGCCGCTGCCGCCGCCCGGCGCCGCCTGGGAGACGCCGGTCGCCGAGGAGCCGGTGCTCGTCTACACGTCCGGGTCCGAGGCCGACGGCGCCACTGCGCTCTCCGACGCCGGCGAGGCCTACGCCTCCGGGCACGCCCCGGGCACGTCGCCGTCCTGGCCCGAGCCCGTGATGGCGATTGCCGCCGAGCGTCCTGAGTTCGTCGTCGGCGCCGCGTTCGCCGGCGGCCTCCTCCTCGCAGCGATCCTGCGCCGCCTTGGCAACTGACACCGACACCCACGACCTGTCGCAGACGGTCCAGGACATCTCCGAGCGGATGTCCAAGCTCGTCCGCGAGGAGATCGAGCTGGCCAAGGCCGAGGTCACCGAGAAGGTCACCAAGCTCCTGAAGGGGATCGTCGTCGGGGTCTCGGCCGGGATCTTCGTCGTCACGGGCCTGCTCTTCTTCCTGCACGGACTCGCCTGGCTGGCGTGGTTCGCGCTGCCGGTGGGCAATCAGGCGTTCTTCTGGGGCTTCTTCTTCGTCGCGGGCCTGCTGTTCGTGCTCGGCGGGATCGCGGGCTACCTCGCTGCCCGCTTCCTGCGCGCGAGCTCGCCGCCCGTCCCCTCGATGGCGATCGACGAGGCGCAGAAGATCAAGCGCACACTGCGCAGGCGCCGCTGATGCCGACGCGCACCCCTGAGGAGATCCGCGCCTCGATCGAGGCCAACCGCAAGGAGCTCGGCACGTCCGTGGAGCGCCTGCGCGGCGAGGTCGCGGTCCTGACCGACTGGCGCGGCCAGCTCGTCAAGCACCAGAAGCAGGCGGTCATCGGCGCCGCCGTCGCCGGCTTTCTCATCGGTGGCGGGATCGCCGCGTTCGGCGGCCTCTTCCGCCGCCGCCGCTAGCGGCGCGCAGCCGCTGGGCGCCGTCCGACGCCCTCCATAGTGTCGCGCGCGTGTCCGTCTGGGAGGGCCTGACAACGCGGCAGATCGCGCGCATCCTGTTCACCGTCGCGGCCTTCTCGGCGCTGATGTACCTGCTCGTCCAGATCCGCAGCACGCTGTTGCTGCTGGGGATCGCGATCTTCCTGGCGGTCGCGCTGGGGCCGGCGGTCGACTTCTTCTCGCGCGGCAGGCTGCCGCGCTCGGCCGCGATCCTGCTCGTCTACCTGCTCATCTTCTGCCTGTTCGCAGGCGTGCTCGCGCTGATCGTCCCGCCGGTCGTCAACGGCGCCACCGACCTGTCGCGCAACATCCCGACCTACATCCACGACCTGCGCAACAACAAGACGGTGCGCGACTTCGACGACAAGTACACGATCACGCCGAAGCTGCAGAAGGAGGCGCAGAAGCTGCCCAACAAGCTCGGCGATGCGGCGGGCGCGCTGCAGAGCATCGCCACCGGGGTCGTCGGCACCGCCTTCCAGCTGCTGACGATCCTCACGATGACCTTCTTCCTGCTGCTCGACGGGCGGCGCATCGCGCGCTTCCTCGTCACCCGCTTCGGGCGCCATCACGAGGCGCGATTGCGCGGCATCCTCGAGCGCATCTACAAGTCGACGTCGGGCTACGTCGCCGGCGCGCTGACGATCACGACGATCAACGGGATCCTGACGCTGATCGTCCTGTCGATCCTCGGCGTGCCGTTCGCGGTCCCGCTGGCGGTGATGATGTCGTTCTTCGGCCTGATCCCGCTGGTGGGCGCCACGATCGGCGGCGTGATCATCCTCGTCGTCACGCTGTTCACGGACTTCCCCAGCGCGACGATCGTCTACGGGATCTTCCTGATCCTCTACCAGCAGTTCGAGAACAACGTCCTGCAGCCGTTCATCTTCAAGCGAACGGTCAACGTGCCGCCGCTGGCGGTCATCGTCGCGATCCTCGCGGGCTCCGCGCTTCTCGGCGTCGTCGGCGCCCTCGTCGCGATCCCGATCGCGGCCGCACTGCAGATCCTCATCAGGGAGTTCTACGACGGCCCGCCGGCGGTGGCGGAAGCCGCTGGAGAGGCAGCGGGCTAGAGCACGGAGTTGCCAGAGACGACGCTGACCGCGCTCGCGTTGCCGGCGCGATCTGTCGCAGTCACGTTGTAGCTGTAGCTGGAGAGCAGCTGGGCGGTGACGTTCAGCGTGAACGTCCCACCGGCGCCGACGGGCGACGAGGTGTACGTCGTGGAGCCGCCAACCGTCTGAACCGCGACGATCGTCGCGCCGCACTCCGAGGTGCCGAGAATCTGGTCTCTCGCCCCCAGGGCTGAGACGACGTCGTTGTACGACAGGCCACTCAGAGCAGCGGCCACGGTGTCCTTGATGACGAGGGTCGCCGACGTGACGGTCGCAGACGCGTTGCCGGCAGCATCCTGGGTGCGTGCGGTCAGGGTGACGGCTCCCTCGGCGAGCGAGCTGAGGTTCAGCGTCTGCGCGACACTCGCTGAAGTGGCTGCAAAGCTCGTCGTGACAGACGTCGCGCCGCTCGTGGCCACGAAGGTGATCGTCTCACCGGCCTCCGGCACGACGGTCGCGCTGACTGCGACGGTCGAGGCGGACGCGCTCGTGGCCGTTGCGTTGATGTAGTGCGTCCCCGCTGTGATGCCACACGACGCGGGGCTCCATACGACGCCGCTGGTGACCAGGACGGAGGTCGGCAAGCCCGGGGCCGTCTTGTCCATGGTGTAGGTCGAGCCGGTGAAGCTGCCGTTGCCGGCGCCGCTCGTTCCGGTGCCTCCGAGCTTGTTGGTGGCGGCGTCGGCGATGCTGTCGTCGTCGACGAGGTTCAGGCCGAGCGTGCCGTCGCCGCCGCCGGTCGAGGCGGTGACGGTGTAGCTGCCGGCGCTGCCGCTGACGCCGGTGATCGTCGCGCCGGTGGTGGCGGTGCCTGCGAGCGCGAAGTCCGCGGTGCCCACGCCCGTGACGGATTCGCTGAAGGTGATCGTCCAGCTCACGCTCGCAGCGTTCGTGAGGGTTGAGCCCGTCAGTGCGATCGAGCTGACGGTCGGCACGGTCTTGTCGATCGTGTAGGTCTGGCCCGTGAAGCTGCCGTTGCCGGCGCCGCTGGTGCCGGTCCCGCCGAGTGAGTTGCCGGCGCCGTCGGCGATGCTGTCGTCGTCGACGAGGTTGACGCCGAGCGTTCCGTTGCCGTTCGTGGACACCGTGACCGTGTAGCTGCCGGCGCTGCCGCTGACCGCGGTGATCGAGGCGCCGCTCGCCGCTGTGCCCGCAAGCGCGAAGTCGGCGGCGCCGACTCCGGTCACGGACTCGCTGAAGGTGACCGTCCAGCTCACGCTCGTGGCGTTGGTCGGACTTGCGGAGGCCAGCACGATCGAGCTCACCGTCGGGGCGGTCCTGTCGATCGTGTAGGTCTGGCCGGCGAGGTTGCCGTTGCCGGTTCCGGTGCCGCCGAGCTTGTTGGTGGCGGCGTCGGCGATGCTGTCGTCGTCGACGAGGTTGAGACCGAGCGTGCCGTCCCCGCTGGTCGCCACGGTGACCGTGTAGCTGCTGGCGCTGCCACTCACGCCGGTGATCGAGGCGCCGCTCGTCGCGGTGCCGGCGAGCGCGAAGTCGGCGGTGCCCACGCCGGTGACGGACTCGCTGAAGGTGACCGTCCAGCTGACGCTCGAGGCGTTGGATGGCGAGGACGTCGCGAGCGCGATCGAGCTGACGGTCGGGGCCGTCCGGTCGACCGTGTAGGTCTGCCCCGTGAAGTTGCCGTTGCCGGTTCCGGTCCCGCCGAGCCTGTTCGTGACCCCGTCGGTGATGCTGTCGTCGTCGACGAGGTTCAGCCCGAGCGTGCCGTTCGCGCCCGTCGCGGCCGTGACGGTGTAGCTGCCGGCGCTGCCGGTGACGGAGCTGATCGAGGCGCCGCTCGTGCCGGTTCCCGCGAGCGCGAAGTCGGCGGTGCCCACGCCGCTGACGGACTCGCTGAAGGTGACCGTCCAGGTCACGCTCGACGCGTTGGTCGGGTTCGCGGCCGCAGGCGCGATCGAGCTGACGACCGGCGCCGTCTTGTCGACGATGTACGTCTGGCCCGTGAGATTGCCGTTGCCGGCCCCGGTGCCGCCGAGCTTGTTGGCGCCGGCGTCCGTGATCGTGTCGTTGTCCGTGACGTCGAGTCCGAACGTGGCGTCACTGACACCGGTCGCGGCGGAGACGGTGTAGGTCGTCCCGCTGCCGGTCACCGAGCTGATCGTGCCGGAGCCGGCGACGGTGAAGTCGCCGGCATCGACGCCGGTCACGGCCTCGCTGAAGGTGACGCTCCAGCGCACCGAGGAGGCGTTGGTGGGCGACGGGTCCAGGCGGTTGATCGACTGCACCGTCGGGGCGATGCTGTCGAGGACGACCGTCGAGGGGCCGAAGCCGGCCGAGGTCGCCGTCCAGGAGTGGTAGTGGGCGACCACCCGATAGGTGTAGCTGCCGGCGGCCGGCGGCGAATCGACGCAGCTCGTCGTCCCGTAGGGCTTGGCTCCCGAGCAGCCGCCGCTGACCGCGGCAGTCCATGCGCCGCCGCCGAGCTGGCGCTCCACGGTGTAGGTGATCGCGCTGTTGTTGGACGAGGACGGCAGCAGCGATGCCTGCTGGGTCCAGGTCACCGTCACGAAGTTGATGCCCGAGCCGGAGACCGAGTTCGCCGACGGGTCAAGCGACGCGCTGATCGCCGCGGCGGCCCCGGTGCCGGGCTCGCTCCAGTACGCCCATGCGGCGACGGTCGTCGCGAGCAGCACGAGCACGACGGTCATCACGAGCGGACGCCCGCGCCGGCCCGTCCGGCGGCGACCGGCGGACGGGCGGGGCCGGATGCCGGGGTCCCGCATCACGCAGGCAGGCCGCCGGTGGCGGCCTGCGGGTCGGGCTTCATGATGGGGAGGCGTCGCATCGCGATGAGGGACGGCGTGAGAGTTCTGGGAGGACGAGCGACTCGCCCTCCCAGATTCGATTCGTGGTCTTCCTGTTAGTTGCTCGAGTAGCTGATGTTCACGGTCGCGCCCTTGCACGCGTCCTGGTTGGTCGCGGCGTCGAGCATCTCGATGGTCGGACCGCTCCAGGAGCCGACGCCGTTGCCCGACGCGATCGTCGCGTTCACGGTCGCGGTGGGGTTGTTGATGCGGTAGTCAGCG
Source organism: Solirubrobacteraceae bacterium (assembly GCA_034665465.1). Lineage (GTDB taxonomy): Bacteria > Actinomycetota > Thermoleophilia > Solirubrobacterales > Solirubrobacteraceae > CADCVQ01. The sequence goes on along the minus strand of JAXDFS010000311.1, from coordinate 2,957 downwards.
GTGGTGCACGCCGGAGTACCGCCGGCCCCGCCGGAGATCGAGGCGAGTGAAGCCGTGACGGTCGCAACTCGCACAGTGCCCGGGTTCGGGTTGTTGAAGTTGCCGCTCAGCGCCTGCGGGGTCGAGGCCGGGGAGAGCGCCGAGACGGTCGTCGTCTGGTTGACCACGATCGCCGAGCCCGAGCCCGTCGCCGCGGTTCCCGTGCCGGAACCGGTCTGCGTCCAGTAGGCGTACGCGCCGCCTGCGGCGAGGAGGGCGAAGACGGCGCCGATGGCGAGCGCCTTGCGGTTGAATTTGCGAGTCATGACGGCTCCTTGAGGGGTGGGGGCGGGGAAACCGTGCCCAGACACATGCGTCCCCGGGAGTCGGTCAGGGCCGGAGAACATTGAGTCCGGTCCGCTGTTTCCGGCTATCGGCCACCCCTCCGAACAGCTTGAGAGGCACCCCCTCGCGGACGGACGTTTGACCCGCTGACACTGTTGTGCAGCCAGGCGGCGCCTGGCCGCTGGGCACGTTCGCCGACGCGCCGCCGCCGCGGCCGCGGCGCAATTGGCTGGACGGACGTTCGCGCTCAGTCCAGCATCGAGGCGGGCATCGCACCGATGCCGAGCATGCCCGGGCCGGCATGTGCGCCGATGACCGGGCCGACCTCGCCGACGAACAGCGGCTCGCAGCCGAAGATCTCGCGGCCGCGGTCGATGAGCCTGCCCGCCTGGACCTCGGCCTGGATGTGCTGCACGCACCAGGCGTCGGCGCCGCCGTCGTGCAGCTGCTGGGCGTAGCGGACCATGCGCTCGAAGGTGCGCCCGGCGGTGCGCACCCGCTCGACCGGCTCGATCGTCGATTCCAGTGAGAGGATCGGCTTGATCTTCAGGGCGCCGCCGAGCCACGCCTGCGCGCCGCCGATGCGCCCGCCGCGGCGCAGGTACTCCAGCGTGTCGAGGCTGAACCAGATCCGCAGGCCGTCTCGTGCCGACAGGGCGTGGGCGGCGACCTCTTCGAGGCCGGCGCCCGAGCGCGCGCGCGACGCCGCCGCGAGCAGCATCAGCCCCAGGCCGCCGCAGACGGTGCGCGAGTCGAGCACCTTGACGCGACCCTCGTAGCCGCGCCCCGCCAGCTCGGCGCTCGCCTGCAGCGCTGAGTCATACGTGCCCGAGATCCCGGCCGAGAGGTGGATCGAGACGATGTCGCGGCCGGCCGCCAGCAGCGGCTCGTAGCACTCGAGGAAGTCGCCGATCGAGGGCTGCGACGTCGTCGGCATGTCATCGGCTGCCGCTCGCAGGCGCTCGTAGAAGTCCTGCAGATCGGGCATGTCGCTCTCGCGCGCCAGCGTCCCGCCGAACGTCACGTAGAGCGGGACGACATGCAGCTCGCCGGCCGCGCTGACGTCGGCGGGCAGGTAATGGGTGCTGTCGGTGACGACGGCGACGGTCATGGGGCGGGCACGCTACAGGCGCGGGTCGACGACGAGCTTGCGCGCCTCGCCCGCCGCCGGGCGCAGCAGCGCGTCGTGCAGCGCGCCGAGGCCGATCGTCTCACCGGCCAGCGCGCGCCAGTCGACGTCGCCGGCGGCGAGCAGGGCCAGGGCGCGCTCGACCTCGGCGCGGTCGTGGTGGAAGGCGCCGCGGACGTCGAGCTCGGCGTAGTGCAGCGGCGCCGCGGGCAGCGTCACGTCGCTTCCCGACGGGCATCCGCCGACGAGCACGACGGTCGCGCCCGGCGCTGCGGCGGCGATCGCCGCGCGCCAGGCCTCCGGGCGCCCGACCGCCTCCAGCACCAGCTCGTGTCGGCCGAGCTGCTCGACGGCGCGTGCCCCGGCGGCCCGCGCCTGCGCCCGGCGCTCGGGGTGGCGGTCGGCGAGCGTGACGTCGCAGCCGGCGAGCACGAGCAGCCGCGCGAGCATGAGGCCCATGGTGCCGCCGCCGAGCACCGCGGCATCGCTCCCCGCGACGGCGCCGGAGCGCGCGACGGCGTGGACGGCGGCCGCCAGCGGCTCGGCCATCGCGGCGCCGGCCGGGTCCAGGCCCTCGGGCACCGCGTGCAGCGCGGCCGGCGGGGCGCCGATGCGCTCGGCGAAGCCGCCGAGCACCCACGTCATCCGCTCGCAGAGCTGGGCGCGGCCGGCCGCGCACGGCGGGCACGACCCGCAGGCGACCGAGTCGCCCACGAGCACGCGCTCGCCGGTGTCCTCGCGGCGGCCGACCGTCTCGTGGCCGAAGCGCGCCGGGTACGGGCCGAGGATGAGGTGGCCGTGGCGCAGGCACTTGACGTCGGTCGCGCACGCGGTTGCGGCCTCGACGCGCACGACGACCTCGCCCGCGGGCTCGCCGACCTCCTCGACGCGCAGGTCGCCGGGGCCGTGCAGCAGCGCCGCCCTCACGGCAGCACGACCGCCTTCAGCGCCTCGCCGCGGCGCTGCAGGTCCAGCGCCATGCCGGTCTGCGCGAGCTCGAGGCGGTGCGTGACGAGCGCGAGCACGTCGATCTGCCCCCCGGCGATCAGCTCCAGCGCCGCGCGCATGTCCGCCGGCCCCGCCGACCAGCTCGAGCAGACGGTGATCTCGCGCAGGAAGAGCTGCTCGGTGTCCAGGCCCACCGGCGTCCCGGGCCCGGTCGTCGCGTAGAGGCAGAGCGTGCCGCCGGAGCCGAGCGCCGCCGCCGCGCCCGCGATCGCCTGTCCGCTCGCCGTCGTGACGAAGGCGACGTCGACCGGCTCGTCGCCGTGCTCGGCGGCGCCCAGGCCCTCCGCAAGGCGCCGGCGAGCCGCCCGCGGCTCGCGGATCCAGACCGTGTCGATCCCGCGCGCGCGCGCGGCCGCGACCGCGAGCAGCCCGTTGGAGCCCGCGCCGACGACCAGCAGGCTGTCGCCGGCGCGCTGGCCGGCGCGGTCCTGCGCGCGCAGGTCGCAGCCCAGCGGCTAGACGAACGTGCCCGCGTCCGGGTCCAAGGCGCCGAGCG
>JAXDFS010000310.1:0-16442 GCA_034665465.1 Solirubrobacteraceae bacterium | reverse complement strand
GCGCGCCTTCGTCTCCACCGCCTCCCACGAGCTGCGAACGCCGCTGGCAGCGCTGCAGGGCATGCTCGAGCTGATCGCGGGCCGCGTCCGGGACGGCACCTTCGACGGCCCGGAGGCGGCGCCGCAGATCGCGGCGGCCACGGAGCAGTCCGATCGTCTCGCGCAGCTGGCGTCCGACCTGCTGGACCTCAGCCGCATCGAGAGCGGACTGGAGCTGCGCGAGGAGCCGGTCGACCTCGTCGAGGTCTGCAGGGCGGTCGCCGCCGAGTTCAGCCATCGCGATGGCGCGGGCGACGGTGCGCCGCGGATCGTCGTCGAGCAGCGCGGCGAGCGCCCGTGGGGCCTCGGCGACCCCAGCGCGGTCGCCCAGGTCGTGCGCATCACGCTCGACAACGCCCTGCGCCACGCGCCCGCCGGCGAGCCGGTCCGGGTCGCCGTCGAGCGCCGCGCGGCGGACGCGATCGTCGCCGTGCAGGACGCGGGGCCGGGCGTCGCGGCAGCCGATCGCGAGCGCATCTTCGGGCGCTTTCAGCGCGGGGATCGCGGCGAGCGCGATGGCGGCTTCGGGCTCGGGCTCGCGATCGGGCGCGACCTGGCAAGCGGCATGCAGGCGACCCTGCGACTGGATGGCGATCACGCTCCCGGCGCTCGCTTCGTCCTGTGCATGCGGGCGTTCACGCAGGCTCGCGACGCATCCCCGGCGGAGGTTAAGAGCCGTTAGCGTCGCGACTGAGGGGCGCCGCCGGCGCGTACAAGCTGCTGCATGCCAGCGACTTCCGATGCCCCCGTCCTCGTCCTCGGCGCAGGGCCCGCGGGCCTCACCGCCGCCTACCGGCTCGCCCAGCAGGGCGTCGCCGTCATCGTCCTGGAGGCCGAGGACCAGGTCGGCGGCCTGGCCAAGACCGTCGAGCGCGACGGCTACCGCTTCGACCTCGGCGGGCATCGCTTCTTCACCAAGTCCGACGAGGTCCGCGAGCTCTGGCGGGAGGTGCTCGGCGACGAGTTCCTGCGCCGCCCGCGGATGTCGCGGATCTACTGGAACGGGCGCTTCCTGGACTATCCGCTGCGCGGCGCGGACGTCATCCGCAAGCTCGGGCCGGTCGAGCTCATCCGCGCGACCGCCTCGTTCCTGGCGGCGAGCGTGCGCCCCAAGGGGCGCGAGGAGAGCTTCGAGGACTGGGTCTGCAACCGCTTCGGCCGCCGCCTGTTCGAGCTGTTCTTCCGGTCCTACACCGAGAAGGTCTGGGGCGTGCCGACCAGCGAGCTGCGCGCCGAGTGGGCTGCCCAGCGCATCAAGGGGCTCTCGTTCACCTCCGCCGCGAAGGCCGCCTTCATGGGCAACCGCGGCAACAAGGTCAAGAGCCTCATCACCGAGTTCGACTACCCCCGCCTGGGCCCGGGCCAGATGTGGGACGCGATGACGGCCTCGATCGAGCGCCTCGGCGGCGAGGTGCGCACGGGCTGCCCCGTGGAGCGGCTCGTCGTCCGCGACGGCCGCATCGCGGAGGTGGTCGCCGGCGGGCGGCGCCTGCGCCCGCGCCACGTCATCTCGTCGCTGCCGCTGCGGTCGGTCGTGGGCCTCGCCGGCGACGCCGCCGGTGCCGAGGTCGCCGCCGCGGCGCAGGGCCTGCGCTATCGCGACTTCCTGACAGTTGCGCTGATCCTCGACGGCGAGGACCTCTTCCCCGACAACTGGATCTACATCCACGAGCCGGGCGTCCGGGTCGGGCGCATCCAGAACTACCGCTCCTGGAGCCCGTGGATGGTCCCCGACCCCGCGAAGGCCTGCGTCGGCCTGGAGTACTTCTGCTTCGCGGGCGACGACGTGTGGTCGATGAGCGACGCGGACCTCGTGGCGCTGGGCGCGCGCGAGCTCGAGCAGCTCGGGCTCGCGCGGGCCGACGCCGTCGAGGGCGGCGAGGTCGTACGCGTGCCCAAGGCCTATCCGATGTACGACCGCGACTACGCGGAGCGCGTCGCCTGCATCCGCGGCTGGCTCGACGGGGTCGAGAACCTGCAACAGGTCGGGCGCAACGGACTGCACCGCTACAACAACTCCGACCATTCGATGCTCACCGCGCTGCGCGCCGTCGACAACCTGCTCACCGGCGCCGGGCACGACATCTGGGCGGTCAATGCCGACTCGGTCTACCACGAGGAGCAGACGCCCGACGAGCAGCCCTACCGCGCCGCTCCGGCGACCCCGTCGATGCACGAGCCACTCCGCGGAGGCACGTGAGCGGGTGGCGAGCCGCCGCCGCGCGGTCGGCCCCGCCCGTGGTCTCGGCGCTGGCCCTCGGCGGCGTCGCGTGGTGGGCGAGCCACCAGCAGCTGCCCTCGCTGCCCACCGGCCGTGACGCCCTCGGCGCGCTTGCTGCCGCGATCGCCCTGTACGCGCTCGCGACCCTCCTGCGCTGCGAGCGCTGGCAGCAACTGCTCGAGCTGACCGGCGTTCGCAGCGCCCGGGCCGACGCCTACGGCCTCGTGGCCGTCGGCTACATGGCCAACAACACGCTGATCGCGCGCGCGGGCGACGTCCTGAAGGTCGTGCTGACCGCCGGGCGCACGGGCGCCGGCACGACGCGCATCGCGGGCCTGGCGGTGGGCGAGCGCGCGTTCGACGCGCTGGCGCTCCTGTTCCTGTTCGTCGTCGCCGGACTGCTCAGCCCGCGGCTGGGCTTCGCGGGCTCCGGCGCCGTGCTGCGCGACGGCGCGATCGCGGGCGCCGCGTGCCTGGGCCTGGCGGGCGCCGCGCTGCTGGCGCGGCGCACGCGGATCGCAGCCGCGCTGCGGCGCGAGGCCCGCACCGCAGCGCTGGCGCTGCGGCCGCTGGCCGGCCGCGCCGGTCTGGCCCTGCTGGCGCTCAGCGTGGTGATCTGGCTGCTGGAAGCCTGCGTCTACATCGCCGTCGGCCGGGCCGTCGGCGTCCCGATCGACCTGCTGGCGGGCATCCAGATCGTCGCGCTCGTGAACCTCATCGGGCTGATTCCGGCCGCGCCCGCGAACCTCGGGACGTTCGACGCCGCCGTGCTCTTCGCCACGCGCGGGCTGGCGTCGGGCAGCGGCGCGCTGGCGTACGTGCTGATCCTGCGCCTCGTGCTGTTCGTCCCGATCACCGTCGTGGGACTCGTGGTCCTGCTCACCCGCCACGGTGGGCTCAGCCGCCTGCGCCTGCAGCGCCCGCTGAGCAGCCAGACGTGAGCGGCGCCGCGATCGCCGCCCGCCCGCCCGGCAGGACCCTCCTGCGCCTGCCGTCGGTGCGCATCGGCGGGCTGCTGCTCGGCGTCACGGCGCTCACGGTCCTCGCCGCCGTCCTGCGTCAGCGCGCGCTCGGCGCGCCGTTCTGGATCGACGAGGGCCTCTCGGTCGGGATCGCGTCGCACCCGCTGGCCGAGATCCCCGGCCTCCTGCGCCTCGACGGCTCGCCGCCGCTGTACTACGTGCTGCTGCACCTGTGGATCGCTGTCGCCGGCGACTCCGAGCGCAGCACGCATGCGCTGTCGGTCGCCTGCGCCGTGCTGGCCGTGCCCACCGCGGCCTGGGCGGTGCTGCCGGTCTTCGGCGCACGCGCCGCGCTGGCCGCCGCCGCGCTCGTGGCGCTGTCGCCGTTCGTGGGCTTCTACGCCGACGAGGGGCGCATGTACGCGCTGGTCTTCCTGCTGGCGACCCTCGCGACCGGCGCGTTGCTGCGCATGCTCGTGCTGCGGCGCCGGCGCTGGGCAATCGGCAGCGCCGTGCTGCTGGCGGCGCTGCTCTACACCCATGCGTGGGGCGCGTTCTACGCGGCCGCGGCGGGCCTGGCCGCCGTCGTTCTCCTGGTCTTCGCGGCCGATCGGCGCTCGCTGTTCACCGATCTCGCGATCGCCTTCGGCGGCGCCGCGCTGCTGTTCGCGCCGTGGGTCCCGACGGCCCTGGAGCAGTCGCGCCACACCGGTGCACCGTGGTCGCACGCGCCCTCGCCGCATTCGCTCACGCGCGCGCTCACCAGGATGCTCAGCGGCATCAGGCCCGAGTGGGTGCTGCTGGTCGCCGGCGGCGCCGGCGCCCTGCTGCTGGTCTGGCGGGGCTCGGCCGGGCAGCGGCGGGCGATCCCCGCGCTGATCGCCGTCGCGGCGGGAACGCTGCTGCTCGGCTACCTCGCCTCGACGCAGATCACGCCGGCGTGGTCGTTTCGCTACTTCCTCGTCGCGCTCGCTCCGCTGATGCTGGCGATCGCCGCCGGGCTCGCGCGCCTGGGCCCCGTCGGGCTGGCGGTCGTCGCCGTCGTCGGCCTGGCGATGTGGAACGGCAAGCCGGCCGCTCGCCAGCTCGAGCACAAGAGCAACGTCGCCGCGGTGGCTGCGGCGCTCGGGCCGTGCCTGCCCGCCGGATCGCTCGTCTTCTCGGAGCAGCCCGAGCAGGTCGCGGTGCTGCGCTACTACCTGCCCCCCGGCCTGCACTACGCCACGCCGCTGGGAGTGGTCCCCGACCCCGGCGTCATGGACTGGCGCGACGCGATGACGCGCCTGCGCGCGGCCCACTACGCCGACACGCTCGGGCGCGCGGTGCGGACGCTGGCGCCCGGCGGGCGCCTGCTGCTCGTGCAGGCGCTCTTCGGGCATGCCACCGCGCCGTGGACGCGCGCGGTCGGGTCGATCGCCCACGTCTGGACGGCGCGGCTGCGCCACGATCGGCGCCTGCGGCTGCTCGCACACGTGCATCCGCTGCGCTACAGCAACCGCGCGACCGTCGCCGGGCTGCTCTTCGAGCGCCGCGCGCCGGCGCTGGGGCGCCATCATCACGTGAGATGACGCTCGCCCGGCTCGCGGCGATCGCCGCCGCCCTGCTCACTGCCGCGGGAGGGATGGCACTCGCCTCCGGCGGGCGCCATCGCGCGCCGCCGGACGCGATCGTGACGATCGCGCCCGATCGGCACGGGAGGCTCGTCGCGGGCTCGCCACTCGGCCTGTCGATCGAATGGGACAGCCTCGAGGCCTACACGGGGCCGCCCGGGCACCGGCGCGCGGGGCTCGCCGGGCTGCTCGGCGAGGTGGGCCGCCAGGCACACGCGCCCCTGGCGCTGCGCATCGGCGGCGACAGCGGCGACCAGGCGTGGTGGAACCCGGCCGGGAGCCCGCGGCCGAGGACGGTCCTGCAGGACGTCACGCCGCGAACGTTGAGCGCGCTCGCGTGGCTGGCCCGCGCGCTGCACGCGCCGGTCACGCTGGGGCTGAACCTCGCGCTCGGCGATCCCGCCAACGCGCTGGCGCTCGCGCAGGCCGCCCGGCAGCGCCTGCCGGCCGGCGCGCTGGAGGCGGTCGAGATCGGCAACGAGCCCGACCTCTACACGCAGGGGCGCACCTTCCGCGTCCCGGGGCACGTCCACCGGCGCCTGCGCAAGCACGCCCGCTACGACGCCGCCCGCTGGACGCGCGACAGCGCGCGCTACCTCGCGGTCCTGCGCCGCGGTCTCGGCGCCGGCACGCGCCTCACGGTCGCGGGCTTCGCCGGGGGCGGCTGGTGGCCGTCGCTGGACCGCGGGCTGCGCGGCCCGCTGCGGGGAGCCGGCGCGGTCGCGGGACACCTCTACGCCCTGCCGTCCTGCAGCGCGCCCACCCCCTCGATGGACTGGCTGCTGAGCCCCGCGGCGTCGCGCGGACGCGTCGCCTCGCTCGCGCCGCTGGCGGCGATCGCGCGCCGCCATCGCCTGCCGCTGCGCGTGACGGAGCTCAACTCGGCGGCATGCGGCGGCCGCGCCGGCCTCAGCGACCGCTTCGGCGCGGCGCTCTGGCTGACCGACACGCTCTTCGCGCTGGCGCGTCTCGGCGCCCAGCAGTCCGACGTCCACACCTGGCTGCACGCCCGCTACGCCCCGTTCGCGCCCGCCGGGCCGGCGGGTGGCGCCGCGCGTCCCGGCCTGCTGGCGATGCTCGCTTTCGCGCGCGCCGCGCCGGCGGGCAGCCGGCTGATGACCACGACCGCCGGCGGCTCGCGACGACTGAGGGCCTGGGCGACCCTCGACAGCCGGGGCGTGCGGCGCGTCGCGCTCATCGCGCCCTCCGCTGTCACCGCGCAGGTTCGCAGCGGCCATGCGGCGGGCTGCGGGCGGCTGTGGCTGGCGACCGGCCCGGCCCCGCGAGGGCGCCGCGTCTGCCCGCCCTACCGGGTGCGGCTGCCCGCCCGCTCGCTCGCGGTCCTGACCCTGCCCGCCGCCTGACCGCCGACAGCGGCGCTCCTGAGCGGCCGGCACGCTCTGCGAACATGGCGCGGTGGCCCTCGCAACCGATTGCACCGCCCCGATCGGGGTCTTCGACTCCGGCGTGGGCGGGCTCACCGTGCTGCACGAGCTGCTCGTCGCACTGCCCCAGGAGGACTTCCTCTACCTGGGCGACTCGGCGCGCTTTCCCTACGGCGACCGGACCCCGGCCGAGCTGCAGGCGTTCGGCTGCGAGATCGCCGACGTGCTGCTCGAGCGCGGCGCGAAGCTGATCGTCGTCGCGTGCAACTCGGCGACCTCCAGCGCACTGCCGCAGATCGCCGCCCACGTCGCCGACAGCGGCCGCGGCGTGGACGTGATCGGCGTGGTCGGGCCGGAGTCCAACCTCGCCGTCGCGAGCACGCACAACGGGCGCATCGGCGTCCTGGCCACGCCCGCGACGGTCTCGAGCGGCGCCTACGAGCGCGCGATCCTCGCGGCCGACCCGCTCGTGCGCCTGACGAGCGTGCCCTGCCCCCGGCTCGCCCAGATCTCGCAGACGGGGGCGCCGATCACCGAGGCCGACGTCGAGCTCGCCCGCGGCTACTGCGCGCCGCTGCGCGAGACGGGCGTCGACACGGCGATCCTCGGCTGCACGCACTATCCGTTCGTGCGCGCGCTGCTGCAGCGCCTGCTGGGCCCGCAGGTCACCATCATCACGTCGGGCACCGCGATCGCCCGCCGCGTCGAGCACGCGCTCGCGCTGCGCGACATCGCCACGACGCGCTCCGGCGAGGGGCGCTACAGCTTCCTGTGCACCGGCGACGCGCGCTCGTTCGCGGAGATCGGCTCGCGCTTCTTGCAGTTGCCGATGGGCGCTGTGGACCACGTCGATCTTCCCCTGGAGGCCCTCGCATGACCACCGCCATGACCCGCTCGTATGACCGTGCGCCCGGCGAGCTGCGCCCGACCGTGATCGAGCCGCACTTCGTCAAGCCCGCGACGGGCTCGGCGCTCATCACGCAGGGCGAGACGCGCGTCATCTGCACCGCGTCGATCCAGGAGAGCGTGCCGCGCTGGATGGCTGGCAAGGGCCGCGGCTGGGCGACCGCCGAGTACGGGATGCTGCCCGCGTCGACGGGCGACCGCAAGCCGCGCGACGTCACCAAGGGCCGCCCCGACGGCCGCACGGTCGAGATCCAGCGCCTCATCGGCCGCTCGCTGCGCGGCGTCATCGACTTCGAGGCCCTCGGGGAGCGCACCGTCTACCTCGACTGCGACGTCCTGACGGCCGACGGCGGCACGCGCTGCGCCTCGATCACCGGCGCGTTCGTCGCGCTGGACCTCGCCTGCCGGCGGCTCGTGGCCGAGGGCAGGCTCGAGCGCTCGCCGCTCAGCGGCACCGTGGCCGCGATCTCCGCCGGGGTCGTCGGCGGGGTGCCCCTGCTGGACCTCGACTACTCCGAGGACTCGACCGCCGAGGTCGACGCCAACGTCGTCATGACCGGCGACGGGGGGCTCATCGAGGTCCAGGCCACCGCCGAGCGCACCCCGCTGTCGCGCGCGCACCTCGACGAGCTGCTCGCGCTCGCCGCGGGCGGCATCGAGCAGCTGCGCGCCGTGCAGGCCCGCGCGGTCGCGTGAGACTCGTCCTCGCGACGCGCAACGAGCACAAGGCGCGCGAGTTCGCGGTGCTGATGGCCCCCCACGAGGTGCTCGCGCTGGCGCCCGAGGTGCAGCTTCCCCCCGAGACGGGCGACACGTTCGCCGCCAACGCGCTGGAGAAGGCCCGCCCGGCGGTGGCCGCGACGGGGCTGCCGGCGATCGCCGACGACTCGGGCATCGAGGCGGCCGCGCTCGGCGGCGCGCCCGGCGTGCGCTCGGCCCGCTACGCCGGCGAGCACGCGACCGACGAGCAGAACCTCGCCAAGCTCCTGCGCGAGGCGCCCGCGGGCTCGCCGCTGGCCTATGTCTGCGCACTCGCGTACGTCGCCGCCGACGGCGCCGAGCACCTCGTCGAGGGCCGCTGCACGGGGACGCTGGCGGCCGACCCGCGCGGCGACGGCGGCTTCGGCTACGACCCCGCCTTCGTCCCCGACGACCTGCCGGAGGGACGCACGATGGCCGAGCTGCAGCCACACGAGAAGGACGCCATCAGCCACCGCGGCCGCGCCGCGCGGGCGCTGCTGGAGTATCTCGGGTAGCGCGCCGGTCCCGTCTCAGCGCGTGCGGCGCACCGCCACCGCGCGGTCGACCTCCTCCGCGAGCTCCCAGCCGGCCGGGGACCCGTTGCGAAACAGGCCGTCGACGACTGCCGTCGGCCCGGGAAGGCCGGCCGGGGAACCGGGCGCCGAGCGCGCGTCGTGAAAGACGATGTGGCCCCCCGGCCGTACGTGCGCGTGCCAGAGCTCCCAGTCCAGCCGGCAGCCCGCCTCGGTGTGGTCGCCGTCGACGAAGACGAGGTCGACGGGCTGCGACCAGCGGCGCACCGCGTCCTCGCTGCGCTCGACGTGCCACGCCACGCGCGGGCCCCCGTCGCGCGCGGCGCGTGCGATCACGCGCCTGGTCGCGCCCTCCGTCGCGGCCCAGCCGGCGCGCAGCGCGCCCGGCTGGTGGCCGAACGGATCGATCAGGTGCAGGGTCCCCCCCGGCCCCAGGGCGCGCAGTAGCACCAGCGCCGAGGAGCCTTCATAGACGCCGATCTCGACGACCTGCTCGCAGCCGGCGGCGAGCGTCGTGAGCAGGTGCGCCTCGCCCGGCGTGTGCATGGTCCGCGGCGGAATCAGGCCCGAGCCGACGGCGAGGGCGCGCAGGCGCGGATCGTCGCGCAGGCCGTCGGGCGTCAGGCGCCGCAGGACCTGGGGGATCCGTGGCCTCGGCACGGCGGGGAGGTTAGCCCAGCCTCAGCGCAGGTTGATGGCCGCCGAGATGCCCACCGCGATCGCCAGCGCGCCGTAGCCGTTGTAGTGCGAGAGGAAGAGCAGCAGCGCGGTGATGAGCGCCGCCGCGACCGTGGTGAGCCAGGCGATCCTTTTGAGGGGCACCCCCGCATCCTGCCCGATCGCGACCGGTCCGGTCACGCTGCTAGCGTCGCAACGACCTTGTATCCGCAGCACGAGGAGCACCTGCCGTGACGAAGTCCCAACTCGTCGATGCGATCGCAGCACGCACGGGCCTCACGCGCAAGCAGTCGACGGACGCCATCGAGGCCGCGCTGAGCGCGGTCGAGGACGTCCTCGGCCGGGGCGGGGAGGTCTCGCTGGCCGGTTTCGGGAAGTTCAGCGTCGCCGAGCGCGCCGCGCGCCAGGGCGTGCACCCGCGCACGGGCGATCCGATGCAGATCCCGGCGACGCGCGTGCCGAGGTTCACGGCCGGCTCGAACCTCAAGAACGCCGTCCGCGCGTGACGTTGCACGCGGGAGCGACCACCCGAGCCCCGTGACGTTCGGCGACCGTCTCGCCGGCCTCGTCGAGGCGCGCGGCTCGCAGATCGTCCTCGGCCTCGATCCCGACCCCGAGCGGCTGTGGCCGCAGGCGCTGGCGCAGGCGCCAGCCAACGGGTCCCCGGCGCACCGCGCGGCAGGCGCCGTGCGCGCGCACTGCGCCGCGCTGATCGACGCCGCCGGCTCCGCCTGCGTCGCCGTCAAGCCGCAGCTGGCCTGCTTCGAGCGCCTCGGCGCCGACGGCTGGGCCGCGCTCGCGGCGACGATCGAGCACGCCCGCGCCGCCGGCCTGCTCGTGCTCGCCGACGGCAAGCGCGGCGACATCTCGGTCTCGGCGGCCGCCTACGCACAGGCGCTCGTCGGCAGCACCCCGACGCCGTTCGGCGAGGCGCAGGGCCTCGGCGCCGACGCCTTCACGGCCAACCCGCTGCTGGGCGTCGACTCGCTGGCGCCGCTCGTCGACGGCGCGCGCGCGGCGGGCGCCGGGGTCTTCGTGCTCGTGCGCACCTCCAACCCGGGCGCGGCCGACGTCGAGGACCTCGAGCTGGCCGGCGGGGAGGCCGTCTGGGAGCGCCTGGCGCGGATCGTCGCCGAGCTCGGCGACGGCGGTGAAGCCGGGCCCGGCGGCCTTGCCGACATCGGCGCCGTCGTGGGGGCCACCGAGCCGCGCCACGTGGCGCGCATGCGCGAGCTCATGCCGCGCACGCCGTTCCTGCTGCCCGGCATCGGCGCGCAGGGCGGCCGCGTGGAGGATCTCGCCCCGGCCTGGGCCGCCGGCCGCGCGGGCGGCCTGGTCAGCGCGTCGCGTTCGATCGCCAACGCGCACGAGTCCTCGCAGCGATCGCCGCAGGACGCAGCACGGGCGGAGGCCGAGCGCCTGCGCGACAGCGCCTGGTCGCTGTCATGAGGCCCGGCCGCCGCGGCCGCCACGTATCCTGGCCGACGGTGAGCGTCCGCCGCCTCGTCCTGACGAGCGTCCTCGCCGTCCTCGCGTGCGCCCCCGCGGCGGCGGCGCAGTCGCCCGGAGCGCCGCGCCTGCAGGGCGCCAAGGCGGCGATCGTGATGGAGGCCTCGACCGGCGACGTCCTGTACTCGCGCAAGGCCGACGAGCACCGCGCGATCGCCTCGACGACGAAGCTCATGACCGTGCTCGTCGCCCTCCAGCGCACCGACCTCGACGACATCTTCAGCGCCGTCGACTACCACGCCTCGGCGGCCGAGTCGCAGATCGGCCTCGTCCCCGGCGAGCGCATGAGCGTCCGCGACCTCCTGCGCGCGGCGCTGCTGCCGAGCGCCAACGACGCCGCCGCGACGCTCGCCGTCGGCACGATGGGCTCGACGTCGGCGTTCGTGCGCCAGATGAACGACGAGGCGCGCCGCCTGGGCCTGCGCGACACGCACTACGCCAACCCGGTCGGCCTCGACGACGCCGACAACTACTCCTCGGCGCGCGACCTCGCCAAGCTCGCGATCCGCCTGCGGCGCTTCGAGTTCTTTCGCCGCACGACCGACCTGCCGCGCGCGACGCTGCGCAGCGGGGCGCGTGTGCGCACGGTCGTCAACCGCAACACGCTCGTGCGCCGCATCGACGACGTCAACGGCGTCAAGACCGGGCGCACGACCAGCGCCGGCTACGTGCTGGTCGGCTCGGCGTCGCGCGACGGTGTGACGGTCGTCAGCGCCGTCCTCGGCGAGCCGTCCGAGCACGCACGCGACGCCGACTCGCTCGCGCTGCTGCGCTACGGCCTCGACAGCTACGACGCGCGCACCGCGCTGCCCGAGGGGCGCGTCCTCGGCCGCGTGGCGCTGCGCTACCGCGGCGGCGAGTTCGTCGACGTCATCGCGGGCGCGACCGTGCGCCGCGTGCTGCGGCGGGGCACGCGCACGCGGGTCGCCGTCGGGAGCCTGCCGGCCGAGGTCGACGGCCCGCTGCCGCGCGGCTCGCGCGTCGCGACGGCTGTCGTGCGGGCGGGGGACAAGGTGCTGGCGCGGGTGCCGGTCGTCACCGCGCGGCCGGTGGAGGAGGCCGGCCTGGGCACGCGACTGGACGACCTGCTCGGCCGCACCGAGACGATCGTCGCCCTGGTCCTCCTTCTGGCCTGTAGCCTCCCTCTCCTGCTGCTGCGCCGCCGAGCGCTCCGCCGAAGGCGCGCCCTGGACGCCGAACACCGGCGGGCTCGCCGCAGGGAAGAGTCAGCAGTCCCATGATCATCACCGTCACGCTCAACGCGGCCATCGACAAGTCGCTGTCGGTACCGAACTTCCGGCTGGGACGCCGCCACCGCACGGTCGAGCAGACCACCCTGCCGGGCGGCAAGGGCGTCAACGTCGCGCGCACGCTGAAGACGCTCGGCCAGCCGGTCATCGCGACGGGCTTCGCCGGCGGCTCCACGGGCACGCGGATCGTCGAGGCGCTCACCGACGAGGCGATCCTCAACGACTTCGTGCGCATCCGCGAGGAGTCGCGCACCAACACGGCCGTCCTGGACCCGACCAACGGCCAGCAGACCGAGATCAACGAGCGCGGCCCGGCCGTCAGCGAGCGCGAGCTCGAGCTCTTCCGCGACAAGCTGCTGTACCTCGCCCGCGGCGCGGCGATCGTCATCTTCGCCGGGTCGCTGCCCCGCGGCGTCGGCATGGACGTCTACGCCGACCTCATCCGCGAGCTGCGCAAGCTCGGCCTCGTCGTCGTCATCGACACCGACGGCGACCCGCTGCGCCATGCCGTGCGCGCCGAGCCGCACGTCGTCTCGCCGAACGTGCTCGAGGCCGAGGAGCTCGTCGGCCACGAGTTCAACGACGACGAGGACCGCGTCATCGCCGTGCGCGAGATGGTCGCGCTGGGCGCCATCGAGGCGATCATGACCGTGCCCGACGGCTGCTTCGCCTCGGTCATCGTCGAGGGCGAGACGGTGCTGCACCGCGTGCGCATCGAGCCGCGCGAGGCGGTTGCGACCGTCGGTGCCGGCGACGCCTTCCTCGCCGGCTACGTCGCCGCGCGCTACGGCGGCAAGTCGCCCTCGGAATGCCTCTGCTACGGCGTCGCGTGCGGCGCCGAGTCCGTGCAGCGCCTCGGCGCCGGGCTCGTGGACCCCAACAAGGTCGAGCGCCTGCTGCCCGAGATCGAGGTGCGGCGGCTGACGGTGCCGGCCGAGGTGCCGTGACTCGCGGCGCCTGTTTCGCCGACTGGCCCACGGCAGAGAATCATCGAGCGGCGCCTTTGTCCGCTTGAGACGTACGAACAGACCAGTCGGCATCCCGCTCATCCACCAGCTTCCCGGCCGGGTCGCTGGCTCACGGGTTTCGTGGTCGTCTTCGGCGATCGGGCCGCGCCGATCATCCGGGCCCGATCTCGCGTGCTCGTTTCTCGACCACTCGCTCGATCTCACCGAACAGCCTGGCGAAGACCCGTTCGAAGGGGTCCCCTGGCGGGACATGGGTGATCCTGCCATCGTTGCCGATGAGGAGGGTTCCCCCGGCGTGCAGCGAGCCGCCACCCAGGACGATGAGCGAACGCTCGGTCACGAAGTAGCTCAGGGACGCATGGTCTGCGTCGAGTTCGTCTACGGTCACATGGCCGCCGCCGCCGAGCTGAGGTATGGCGGAACCCCACGTCACCGATTCCCAGCGCGTGAGGCTCTGGACCGGTGCGCCGACCTGACTGGCGAGGACCATCGGGGACGAAAGTCCGCTGTCCCATCCGGATGGCACGCGGAGTTCGAAGGCGTAGGGCCCGATCAATGCCCGCAGGGTGCCCCCGCGCGCCAGGTCGGCGCGACACACAGGCGAGAGCGTCACCGAGCCCGCGGCGTATTTGACGAGCTTGTTGCCGGCCTGGGGGGTGACGGTCTTCTCGCTGCCTCCAAGCCAGCCGCGCTCGGACAGTGCAGTCGCATCGACGGACGGGCCCATGGCGCCCCAGGCGACGTCGCCGAACGTCGGGCCGGACGCCGGCGCCGTGTACGCGTGACTGGTCGCGCCCTGTGCCATGACGGTGTAGGAATCTCCGGGAGCGACCTCAAAGCCGATGCCGCGGCCGATCTCCCGAGCGAGCCGCTGCTGGTTGAGCTCATCGAAGCTGAGCTCGATGACGTCGTAGGACAGCGGGCCCAGCCGAACTCCCATGTCGTCGCCCGCATCGCCGAGCCCCTTGGGCAGGACCCCCGACGGCAGCGACAACTGGCCGAGAAACCCGGCGCCTCCGCCGTGACGTCGCAACACGATGACGCCGGTGAACCAACGCCAGTCCTGAAAGAAACGATGCGGATGCTTGCCGCCGGACGGATCGATCATCGAGAGAGCTGCGTCGACCGAGCGTCGTACGCGGTCGGGCGCACTGAGATTCGCATCGTGCTTGAGGTCCCACGGAAGCTCGATATGTCCGTTGCCATCGCTGGCGAGGCTGGAAGACAGCACGTACGATCCGCCGAAGGACATTGCACCATTCGCCATCTCCTTCCAGAATCGCTCAGCAGACCCCATCGTGGACCTGACGCGGTTCAGATCGAACGTCATGCTGTCGCCGGCATGGCGACACGGCAGGACCAGCCATCGCTGAAAATGACGTGAAGCAGGGCTCTGAGGGAGTGCATTGACCCGTACACGGGCGGTCGTGCGATTGATCCCCGGGTCCGGATCTTGCACGATGCTCGTCAGCTCTATCTGCAGGTTTCCCATTCCCAGCCGGGCCTCGAAATCGTCCCCGATCCCGACGAAAGGACGGCCCGACCTGGACGGGACCAGGACCGGAAGCTCAGCCCTCGATGGCAGGTGGTAGACCAGCAAGGCGCCCGCAGCATCGCCGACCTCGATCGCGCGGTCCCAGCCGCTGCGTTGGCGGTACTCCACGAGATATGGACCGACCTTCAGTCCGGGGGCTTCGGGGCCGGGAGCACTGAGCGGTCGCAGCGTGACGTCGCGCGGCAGCACGTCGCTGCTGAGATCGAGCAGGGCTGCAGGCGGCAGTACGTCGTTCGTCACGAGATGATGCAGCGAAATGCTGGGGCCCGCCTTTCCGAGCCCGATCTCGTGCCAGTCGGCCCGCGTCGGCACGTATGAGGCGCAGTTGTCAAACGACATGACGTCGAATCGATCGCCATAGGCACCCGGCCAATGATCGTCCCCGGGGTCCTCAGAACGCGGCGCGAGCCCGCGGCCGTGATGAAAGCCCATCGCATGCCCTGACTCGTGAGCCAGCCAGGCGCGCCTGGTCACGTCTTCGAGGTGCAGATCGACATCGAACGGGAAGCCGAGGATCGCCGTTTCCGGGTGTTCGTGCCCGGTAGAACTGGCGGGACAGTCATTCCCCGCCCAGTCCGGAAGGACGGTCCGGCAGCGCGAGCAGACCGACCATTCCCGGTCAGCAGGGGGGTCAGGCCACCGCGACAGCGCATTGACCTTGCCACCGCTCGCAACGTGCGCGCCGCCCGCGGCGCACTCGGTCGCGCCTGGCCGCCCGGGCTGATCGCCGGCGAAGAGCAGCCCGCAGTTGACGCACCGGTCAAGGGCACGAAGCTTCGGTATCGTCGCGTCGACGACGCTCATGTACCGCTTCGGACCGGTCAGGCTGTGTGTACCGCCCGCGGGGCAGCCCTGGCCTCCGTCCTGGCTTTGGAGTAACCCGTAGCATTTCTCGCAGCGACGCCAGGCGGGGTCCGCCCAACCGGGAACGGAGCCGTACGCATTGAGGCTCACGACCACGTCCCCGTCGACGTTGTTCTGGTTGCACTGGAAGTTGAAGACCGCAATGACGCCGCGGAAGCGGCCGAGATCATCTACGCGAGCAGCAGCCTCGTCGCGCAACTCTGACCGTTCCACCGCTCGTGCCGAGCCGGGATGACTTGCAAGCTCCCACTTCAGTGGCGCCCAGTCGAAGACTTCCGACCCGTCGAAGCTCACCTTGCCCAAGGTCTGCTGGTGCCAGAAGTCGCTGACGGAGTGCCCGCCGAAAGATCCCGGGGTGACGAGCTTGCGCATCACCGGACCGATGTCGCGCTGGGCGACACCGACCAGGGTCGGTGGAGTCGTCCCCTTGAGATGACAGAGCACGATCGCCCACGGCTTTGTCGGGTTGGGAATCGACATCGACTCAGACCTGTATGCCGTTGACGACGGCTGCGACGAGGACGGCTACGGCAGCGATAACCGTGACAAACACGGAGAACCGCAAGAGCGGGTGGCGTCGACGCGCGCTCGACGCCCGCTCGGATGGCCCGCGGCGGCGCCTCTGGGCGACGTGGTGGTCGACCTGATGCTGAGCCGCGTCCTGAAGTCGTTGCGCCTCCCGCGCCAGCAAAGCTCCCGGATCCGGCTGATATCCAGGACCCGTGGGTGGAATGCTCATTCAACGGCCCTCCGATAGCGATTGGGGGCCAGACGTTATGCGCGGCGAATTGCACCGGATATCCCATTGATCTGGGATCTTTTTCTCACACAGCGCCTGCCAGCAACGATAGTCGTGTGGTGGCGTGGACCTTGAACGGGTCGAGGCAGAGATACGGGTCGAGGCAGAGATCGCCTGGCTGTCAACGCGGTCGCGGACCCGTGCCGACGCACCCATCTGACGCCCGGGCGCCGCAGGGCGGGCCGTCTCCTCCTGCGAGCAGCGACGCCGGCTGTGAGTGTCGCGGTCATCGTTATCGCGGGCTGCGAGGGCACTGGCAAGCAGCCGGCGACACCGTCCGCAACCACGGCGGTGAGGTGTCAAGGCCGGTTGAAAATGCACCCCTCTGCGCCGGTTGAAAATGCACCCCCCTGTGGCGCCGGTTGAAAAGTAGGCCACCGAGGGTGTGGTCGCGCTGGTGCTGCGGAGTCGAGGCCGTAGGC
>JAXDFS010000309.1:0-5034 GCA_034665465.1 Solirubrobacteraceae bacterium | reverse complement strand
ACTTGCATGTGTTAAGCACGCCGCCAGCGTTCGTCCTGAGCCAGGATCAAACTCTCCGTGAAGAACTGCTGAAGGACTGACCCGAAGGCCGGCCCCTCGTCACGTAGAGCTGTCATGACCATGTGCGATGCCAATACACGAGGCATCGCGGTACATGACGGGTTTCTTTCTCAGACCCCTCGCAGCCCGGCTGGGAGCGAGGGGATCGAACCTGGACGCACACTGGATCGCTAGGTGCGATCCAAGTGCGCATGCTGTTGAGTTTTCAAAGACCGTCGCGCGCTCCCATGGAGGGGACTCCTCCCAGAACCTGCGCTACTGCGATCAGCCGGGGCCGTTCGCAGACAGGACTGGCCAGTATAGCGTCCCGACGGGGCTCTTGGCGAGCCTCCGGTCAGGGCGCAAGGGACCGGCGCAGGGCGGAGTATAGACAGGTCGGCCGGACGGACCCCGCGCGGGCTGCGCGCGGTACGGCAAGGCGCGTCGGCTCCGAACCGCAAAGCCCTGCTAGTCGCGCCGGCGCAGGCGCCGGAAATGGCGCTTGCCGACCTGCAGGATCGCTCCGTCCAGGCGCTCGGGCGACAGATCGATGTCCTGCGCGCCCAGTGCCTGCCCGTCGAGCTTGACTGCCCCCTGGGCGAGCATCCGCCGCGCGTCCGAGCGCGTGCGCCCGAGCGCCTCGGAGATCAGCCCCGGGACGTGGACGACGCCATCCGTTACACCGAAGTCCGCATCCTCGATCTCGTCGGGCAGCGCGTGCCGCACGAAGACGCGCTCGAACTCCGCCGCCGCGGCGTCTGCGGCGTCCGCCGAGTGGTAGCGCTCCACGAGGCGGCGGGCGAGCGCGTGCTTGGCGTCGCGCGGCGACAGCCCGGCGGGCGCCTCGTCGCCGAAGAGCAGCGCCCACCAGCCCGCCATCGCGGCGTCGGGCAGGCTGAGGGTCTTGCCGTAGATCTCCTGTCCGGACTCGCCGACTCCGATGTGGTTGCCCAGCGACTTGGACATCTTGCGCTCCCCGTCGACGCCCGCGAGGATCGGCATCGTCAGGACGACCTGCTCCGGGATGCCGTACGCGCGCTGGACGTCGCGGCCGAGCAGCAGGTTGAACTTCTGGTCGGTCCCGCCGAGCTCGACGTCGGCGCGGACGGCGACGGAGTCGTAGGCCTGCATGAGTGGATAGAGCAGCTCGAGGACCGAGATCGGCTCGCGGGCGGCATAGCGCTTGGCGAAGTCGTCGCGCTCGAGCAGCTGGGCGACCGTCGTGGTGCGGGTGAGGGCGAAGAGCTGTTCCATCGGCATGTCCAGCCACTCGGAGTTGTGGCGCAGCTCGATGCGGTCGCGGTCGAGCACGCGCGCGGCCTGGTCGACGTAGGTCCGGGCGTTGGCGTCGATCTGCTCGCCCGACAGCACCGGCCGCGTCGACGAGCGCCCGCTGGGGTCGCCGACGCGTGCGGTGTAGTCGCCGATGATGAGCACGACGACGTGCCCGAGGTCCTGGAACTCGCGCAGCTTGCGCAGGACGACCGTGTGCCCGAGGTGGACGTCGGGCGCCGTCGGGTCGAGGCCGAGCTTCACGCGCAGCGGACGGCCCTCGGCGAGCTTGCGCTCCAGGCCTCCGGCGGGCAGGCAGTCGACCGCATCGCGGGCCAGATGGGCGGCCTGGCCGGCCGGGGATTCGGTCACGGGGCCAATGCTAGAGTCCGGCGGGCCCGTGGCGTCGTTGCCGCCTGTCGTCAACCACGGTGCCGCGGGTTCGCGAGCGCATGGATGCGAACGGCCCGCCTTCGCCGCATGAGCGTCTCCGACCGCCCAGACATCCTGGTCCTGCCCGAGCCCCCGCTGGGTCGTCCGCGGCTCAAGCGCCTGCGGCTGGGCCTGATCCTGCTGGGCCTCTCGGTCCTCGCGCTCGTCTCGACGGCCTTCGGGATGATGATGGCGGTCGCCTCCGACCTGCCCCAGCTCGAGAACCGCTCCGAGTTCAGGCATGCGCAGAACTCGCTGCTGACCGACGTGCACGGCGACTACCTCGCCACGCTCGCCGACCAGGGCCGGATCATCATCCCGACGCGCGACATCGCCCCCGCGATGCAGCACGCGATCATCGCGATCGAGGACCAGCGCTTCTACGAGAACCAGGGCGTCGACCTGCGCGGCACCGCGCGCGCGCTGTGGCAGGACCTGACGAGCCGGGCAGCGGTGCAGGGGGGCTCGACGATCACCCAGCAGTTCGTCAAGAACGCGACGCAGACCCAGGACCAGCGCACCGTGCTCCAGAAGGTTCGCGAGGCCGCGCTCGCCTACCACCTCACGCGCAAGTGGTCCAAGGAGAAGATCCTCACCGAGTACCTGAACTCGATCTACTTCGGCAACGGCGCCTATGGGATCGAGTCCGCCGCGCGCACGTACTTCGGCAACACCCCCGACCACAAGGGCTGCGGCAAGCCCGAGCGGCGCTGTGCCAGCGAGCTGAAGCCCTACGAGGCGGCGATGCTCGCCGGGCTCGTCGCCTCCCCGACCGGCTACGACCCGATCGCCCATCGGGGGGCGGCCAGGCGCCGGCGCGACGTCGTCCTCGCGAAGATGCTCGATCAGGGCTACGTCACGCCCGCCGAGTACGCGCGCGGGCGGGTCCAGCCGGTGCCGTCGAGCTCGACGGTCAGCCCGCCGACGGTGCAGGCCGCCAACAAGTCGGTCGCCTACTTCACGTCCTGGGTGCGCCAGCAGGTCGTCGACCGCTACGGCCCGCGCGAGGCGCTGCTGGGCGGGCTGCGCGTGCAGACGACGCTCGACCTCGGGCTGCAGCGCGACGCCGAGCTCGCGATCGCGCGCTGGCTCGGCAACCCCGCCGGCCCGCAGGCCTCGCTGGTCGCGATCGACAACAAGACGGGCGAGATCCGCGCCATGGTCGGCGGCACCGACTACTCCAAGACGCCGTTCAACCTCGCCACGCAGGGCCAGCGCCAGCCGGGGTCGGCGTTCAAGCCGTTCGTGCTGGCCACCGCGCTGCGCCGCGGGATCTCCCCCGACAGCACCTGGACGTCCAAGCGCCAGGTCTTCCAGGTCCCCGGCAGCATCGAGAAGTTCACCGTGAACAACTACGACAACAACTACTCGGGCGTCAGCACGCTCGCCCGTGCGACGACGTTCTCCGACAACTCGGTCTACGCGCAGGTCGGCATCAAGACCGGGACCAAGCGGATCGCGCGGACGGCCGAGCGGATGGGCATCCGCACGCCGGTCTCGAGCAACTACGCGATGACGCTCGGCGGCCTCAAGCACGGCGTCACGCCGCTGGACCTCGCGCACGCCTACGAGACGTTCGCGACCGGCGGGCTGCTGGTCACCGGCACGCTCGGGGCGGGCAGGCGCGGTCCGGTCGGCATCCGCCGGGTCACGCTGCGCGACCATCGCGACCGCATCCGCGGGCGCAACAGGACCCGCCACCAGCGCGTCCTGCCGCGCGACGTCGCGCAGGAGACGACCAACATCCTCGAGTCGGTCATCAAGGTCGGCACCGCAAAGGTCGCGCAGCTGGGCGACGTGCGCGCCTGGGGCAAGACCGGCACCACCGAGAACTACGGCGACGCCTGGTTCGTCGGCTCGACCGACAAGCTCACGGTGGCCGTCTGGGTCGGCTATCCCGACGAGCTGCGCCCGATGCTCACCGAGTACCGCGGCGATCCGGTCGCCGGCGGCACGTTCCCGGCGCAGATCTGGCACGACTTCATGCTCGGCTCCCTGCAGATCGAGAAGACGCGCCTGGAGCGTGCCTGCGCGAGGGAGAAGGCGGCAGCCAAGCCGGACGCCGCCCCCTCGCAGCGCTGCATCGAGGCTGGCCTGGCGGTCGATCCGGCGGCCGACCCCGCCACCGGGGCCACGCCGGCGCCGCAGGACGGCACCGCCACGACCCCGGCGGATGCCGCCGCGACCCCGAAGGCCCCCAAGGCCGCGGGGACGGGAACAGGCGCCACCGATGGCGGCGCCACGGCGGCCCCGTCGAAGCCGGCAACCCCGGTGGTGCCGCAGGCGACCCCGGGCGGCGCTCCCGCCGCACCGGCGCCGGCGCCCGCGCCGACCGCACCGGTCACGGGCGAGTCCGGCGGCGTCACCCCCACGCCTCCGTAGCCTCAGGCGGCGAGCAGGCCCGCCGGCCACGGCCGCGAGACGTGGCGGTTGCCCGCCGCGCAGAAGCGCCATGGCAGCTCCACCGCGCGCGTGATCCCGATCCGCGTGCCGGCGATCAGGCGCGGCAGCGGGCGACCCTCCGGCGGCGGGCCGAGGCGGATCGGGCCGTCCAGCAGCGAGGTCGCGTTGAGCTCCAGGCCGACGCCGAGCGCCTGGGTGAGCTTGCCCGGGCCCGAGCAGAGATCCGTGCCGCGGTCGCGCCCGCGTCGAGCGGCCATCAGCGCCACCCCGTCCAGCGGCTCCAGCGCGCGGATCAGGACCGCGGCCCCGACGTCCTCGGGCTCGGCGACGACGTTCAGCAGCGCGTGGATGCCGTAGGAGCGGTAGACGTAGGCCAGCCCGGGCGCAGCGAACAGCGGCCACGTGCGCGGGGTGAGGCCGGCGAACGCGTGGCAGGCCGGCTCGCGTTCGTGGTAGGCCTCGGTCTCCACGATGACGCCGGCCGTCTCGCCGTGGGTGATCGTGCAGCCGACCAGCAGCTCGGCGGCCTCGACGACTCCCCGCTCGAGCGCCAGCAGGTGGCGGTCGGCGGCGGCGCTCACACCGGGGTCTGGGCAGCGCGCGCGGCGGCGAGCTGCTCGCGCACGCGCGCCAGCGACGTCCCGCCCTCGCTGACCTTGGAGTCCAGCCACGAGCTCTGTGCCAGCAGCGCGCGGAACTGCGCCGGGTCCAGCTGCGCCGAGGCGGCCCCCAGCTCGTCGTCGGTCAGCTCGCCGAGGGGACGGCCGGAGTCGACGGCGAGGCGCACGAGGCCGGCGACGATCCCGTGGCACTCGCGAAACGGCACGCCCTGCTTGACGAGGTGGTCGGCGACATCGGTCGCCGCGATCAGGTCGTCGGACGCCGCGG
>JAXDFS010000308.1:0-18223 GCA_034665465.1 Solirubrobacteraceae bacterium | reverse complement strand
TGCCCGGACCGCCCCGGGATCGTCGCCGCCGTCTCGCGCTTTCTCTTCGAGCACGGGGCGAACATCATCGAGTCAGACCAGTACTCGACGGACCCCACGGGTGGCACCTTCTTCCTGCGCACGGTCTTCGCGCTCGAGCACCTCGCCGCCGTGCGCGACGAGCTGCGCGACACGTTCGCGACCGAGGTCGGCGAGCCGTTCGGCATGAACTGGCAGCTCACCGACGCCGGCGTCCCCAAGCGCGTCGCGATCCTCGCCAGCCGCTACGACCACTGTCTCGTCGACCTGCTGTGGCGCGCGCGCCGTGGCGAGCTCGAGCTCGACGTCGGCCTCGTGATCTCCAACCACCCCGACCTCGCCGACGACGTGCGGGCCTTCGCCGTGCCGTTCGTCCACATTCCCGTCACCCGCGAGACGAAGACCGAGGCCGAGCACCGCCAGGCCGATCTGCTGACCGGTAACTTCGACCTCGTCGTCCTCGCCCGCTACATGCAGATCCTCTCGGGCGACTTCCTGAAGAACGTCGGCGTGCCGATGATCAACATCCACCACTCGTTCCTGCCCGCCTTCGCCGGCGCCGCGCCGTACGAGCGCGCCCGCGACAAGGGCGTCAAGCTCGTCGGTGCGACCGCGCACTACGTCACCGAGGCGCTGGACGAGGGGCCGATCATCGAGCAGGACGTCGTGCGCGCCTCCCACCGCGACAGCGCCGCCGACCTCGAGCGCCGCGGCGCCGACGTCGAGCGCAGCGTCCTCGCCCGCGCCGTGCGCTGGCACTGCGAGGACCGTGTGATCCGCGTCGGCAACCGGACGGTCGTCTTCTAGGACGTCACGAGCTCGCGCGGCACGATCGCCAGCCGCCGCGGCTCGCCGGAGCGCACGACGACGAGCTCGATCGAGCGCCCGATCATCTCCTCGGTCATGAGCCGCTGCAGGTCGGCGACGCTGCGCAGCTCGCTGCCGGCGGCCTCGACGAGCAGGTCCTCGGGCTGCAGGCCGGCCGCGGCGGCGGGTGAGCCCCCCACGACCTCGGCGATCTCGATGCCGCGATCGCGGCCGAGCCGCGCGGAGATGCGCGGAGGCAGCGGCCGCTCGCCGCCGCCGATCCCGAGGTACGCGCGACGCACGCGCCCGTCGGCCATCAGCGCGCCGATGATCCGGCGCGTGTGGGCGTCGATCGGGACGGCCAGCCCGAGGCCGACCCCGGCCACCGCCGTGTTGACGCCGACGACGCGGCCGCGGCCGTCGACGAGCGCGCCGCCGGAGTTGCCGGGGTTCAGCGCGGCGTCGGTCTGGATGACGTTGTCGACGACGCGCCGCTGGCTGCCCGAGCGCACCGGCAGCGACCGGCCGAGCGCCGAGACGACGCCGGCGGTCACCGAGCCGGCGAAGCCGTTGGGATTGCCGATCGCGACGACGAGCTGGCCGACGCGCAGCGTCGCGGCGTCGCCGAGCGGTGCCGGCACGAGATCGCGCGCCTCGGCGCGCAGGACCGCGAGGTCCGACAGCGCGTCGCTGCCGACGACGGTGAATGCGAGCTCGCGGCCGTCGACGAACGCGGCCACGCCCGCGGGCGAGCCCTCGACGACGTGCGCCGAGGTGACGAGGAAGCCGTCACCGGCCAGCACGAAGGCCGATCCGCCGCCGGCCACGCGCCTGCCGCCGCGCACGTCGCGGTACACGCGCAGGTTCGCCACCGACGGGGCGAGGTCGCGCGCGACGGTCGTGACGACGCTCGAGTAGGCGTCCAGCGCCTCTTCGTCGGTCGGGCGCTCCGACGGCGCCGCCGAGGCGCCGGCGGGGCCGTCGATGAGGACAAGGTTGCTCATGCAACGAAATGTAGCCGACTGGCCCTTCCGTCCAGTCAGCGCCGGGAAGCAGGGATCAAAGGTCCAGTGCGCCGTCATAAGGAGCATGAGGCGCACGAACACGACCGGCATGCTCCTGGCGGTCGCACTGCTGCTCGCCACGCCGCTCGGCGCGCAGGCGCGCACCCCGTGCGCCGCCGAGCTGAGCGCTCCGACGGCCGCCGCCGCCGCGCAGGTCAGCGATGCGATCTTCTGCCTCACCAACCAGATCCGCGCGAGCTACGGCCTGGCCCCCTTCCGCCGCGACGCGCGACTGGACACGGCCGCGCGCCTGCACAGCGAGGACATGGCGGCCCGTAACTACTTCGCCCACGTCACGCCCGAGGGGCTGTCGCCGGGCGACCGCGCGAGCGCGCAGGGCTACGTGCCGGGCGTCGGGGAGAACATCGCATCCGGCTATGCCACCGCGAGTGCCGTGATCATCGGCTGGATGGGCAGCACGGGCCACTGCCAGAACATCCTCGGCGTCGCGCGCGACATCGGGGTCGGAACCGCGCCCTCCGCCCGCGGCGGCTACTACACCCAGGACTTCGGCGACTACGCCTTCGGAACGGAGGGCCCGGTCCCCGCCGCCTGCCCGTACACGATCGACCTCGACGCCCTTGTGACCGCGGCGCCGCTGTCCCCGGTCGTGGCCGGGCCCGCGACCGCGACAGCACCGACGCCGCCGCCGCCGGACACGACGCCGCGGGTCGCCGGCCCGGTGCTCGGCCCCCTCGGCCTTTCGTCCAGCATGCTGCGTCCCGGCGCGCGTCGCAGCGTCGTCTCCTACACGCTCTCCGAGCAGGCGACCGTGCGCTTTCGCGTCGAGCGGCGCCTGCACGCGCGCTGGACGACGCTGACCGGCAGCCTCACCGACGAGGGCCGGCAGGGCGCCAACAGCTTCGTCTTCACCGGCCGCCTGCGCGGCCGCCGGCTCGCGCCCGGGCGCTATCGCCTGCGCGCCGACGCCACCGACGACGCCGGAAACGCCTCCGCCCCACGGCGGGCGAGCTTCCGGGTCGCGCGCCGATAGATCAGCGGTGCTCCAGGCGCCCGTGGTCGCGGCCGTTCCGCGTCCTCGCAGCACATCGCCCGAGGCGGCTCGGCGTTCGTTCTACGACAAAGGTCCCCGGCATCTGGGCCCAGTGTCCCATCGCGTTGGCGCGCCGCCCCGACGATCTCAGAGGCATGCACTTCCAACGAGGAGGAACTCCCATGCGCAGCCGTTCGCTGAGGTCCATCGCAGGCATCGGCGCGATCGCCGCCGTCGCCCTGCCGTCCGCCGCGCTCGCGCAGGGCGGCACCCCCGCCCCCGCCCCCGCGCCCGATGTCGCGTGCGCCACGATCGCGGCCACGAACTCCGGCCTGATCGACCAGCTCGGCAGCAAGAAGCCGATCACGCTCGGCTTCAAGCTCACCAACTGCTCCGCGACGCGCACGCTCACGCTCGCCACGAGCCTGATGGGCACCGCGACGACCGTCCGCTCGATCGACCCGTCGGTCATCGACGTCTGCGCCGGCGTGCCGTTCTCGGCCGCCAACGTGACGCTGAAGGCGCGCTCTGCGACCTCGATCTCCGTCTCGCCGGTCTATCCGTTCTGCGGTCGCCCGCAGTGGGGCATCAACGGCTACGACATCGACTACGCCGTCACGCTGCGCAACAGCGCCGACGGCGCCCTGCTCGCCACCACCACGAGCTCCGTGCTGCGGCGCGGCGGCGTGTAGGCCGCGAGCGCGACTGCGCTAGGTCTGGTCGGCGTGTCCGGCGCGCGCCAGCGCGCCGCGGGCACGCCGGAGCACACGAGGCCCTGGCCGAGGTCGGCGAGGTCCGCGCGCCGGAAGGCCTCGGCGAGCGCGGCGTGCCGGCCGCGGTAGGGCGTGAAGCCGTGGTGCTCTGCGATGACCACCGCGAGCTCCGAGCGGGGTTCAGGACGCGATAGGCATGACCGCGGTAGCCCTTGTATCCGGCGTCGTCGCCGCGCGCATGGTCGCGGTGCTCGTCGAGGATCTCCTCGACGAGCGGATGGGTGTGGATGATCTCGGCGCTCATCGGCCGCAGTCTCTCCGATGCGCTCGCCGCCTGCCGGCCGTCGCCGCCATGGCCTCGCAGCGGACGCGCTGCGACGAGTTTCAAACATCGCTGGACGGACGTATGGGATGGGCTCAGGCCCTTCACATAATGACCACCAGCGGACGAGAGCAGCCAATAGCAGCGCCGACCGAAGGGACTCGATCAGCCGTGACCGCTCACCTGGCATGTGCCGTGCCCGCCGCCGCGATGGAGGCGTGACGCGATGACCGCGCTGCCCAACCGCGCGACGACGACCCAGACGCTCGCCCGCTGCGGACTGCTTGCGCGCCGGGCCGCCGGAGAGGCGCTCGTGCGCGTCGGGACGCATGTCGCCAACGCTGCCGCCGAGCGCGCCGCCCCCGCGGGCGGCAAGGCCTCGCCGCCGGCTCCGGCTCCGGTGCCGGTCGCCGTCGCCGCGCCCGCCCCGGCGCCGTCCCCCGTCGCCCCGGTCGCCGTCGCGCCGCCGCGCCGGCGCGCCGACAGGCTCGACCTTGCGCTGCGGGTCTTCGCCGGCATCTACCTCGTCGTCCTGCTGGTCGCGGTCGTCGTCTACAAGGCCGCGTTCGCGCAGATGCTCTTCATCGACCCGTATTTCGCCGCCTACGGCATCGTCGTGGCGGCCTTCATCGTCACGCGCTTCGCGCTGAGCCTCGCCTACCGGCCGGCGCGCGACGCCGGCCTCGAGCCGCACGTCGCGATCGTCATGCCGGCCTTCAACGAGGAGGAGGCGATCGCAAGCTCGATCCGCTCGCTGCTGGCGCTCGACTACCCGCAGGACAAGCTCGAGGTCGTCGTGATCAACGACGGCTCCAGCGACAACACGCTGGCCGAGATCACCGCGGTCGCCCGCGCCAACCCGCGGGTGCAGGTCATCGACTTCCCCTCCAACCGCGGCAAGCGCGCCGCCATGGCAGCCGGCATCCGCGCGACGAGCGCCGAGGTCATCGCGTTCGTGGACTCCGACTGCGAGCTCGAGCCCGATGCCCTGCGCATCATCGTCCAGGGCTTCGCCGACGAGCGCGTCGGCGCGATCGCCGGCCACGCGAACGTCCTCAACGTCGAGGAGTCCTGGCTGACGCGGATGCAGGCGGTGCGCTACTTCGTCGCATTCAAGGTCAACAAGGCGGCGGAGTCGGTCTTCAACGTCGTGACCTGCTGCTCGGGCTGCTTCTCGGTCTACCGCCGCGCGGCGATCATGCCGCGCCTGGACTGGTGGGAGAACCAGACCTTCCTCGGCGCGCCGTCGACGTTCGGCGACGACCGCTCGCTGACCAACTGCGTCCTGCGCAAGTGGAAGGTGCGCTACGAGTCGCGGGCGGTCAGCCATACGATCGTGCCCTCGACGTTTCGCCAGTTCATGATCCAGCAGCTGCGCTGGAAGCGCAGCTGGACGCGCGAGTCGCTCATCGTCGGGTCGTTCATGTGGCGCAAGAACCCGCTCGGCTCGGCCGCCGTCTACGTGGGGATCGTGCTGCCGATCGTGGCGCCCGTCACCGCGGTCCGCGCAGTGCTCTTCCAGCCGGTCATCCAGGGCGCCGGGGCGCCGCTCATCTACCTCGCCGGCATCTACATGATGGCGCTCGCCTACGGGCTCTACTACGCCCTGCGCCACAGCCGCTACGACGCGCTCTGGATCTGGGGCGTCGTGTTCTGCTTCTTCTACCTCGCGTTCCTGCTGTGGCAGACCTACTACGCGATGCTCACGACGCGCAGCTCGTCCTGGGGCACGCGCGGCGCAGCGCCGACGCCGACGCCGCCGCGGCTGCCGCCCGAGCGCGAGCTCGCGCGCGCAGCGGCGCCGGGCCGGCTGCCGGTGCAGGCATGAGGCGCAGCGGCCGGCGCTCCGGCTGGCGTGTGATGCAAGGGCTGCTGCTGCCGCTGTCGGTCATCCCCCTGATCGGCGTCGTGCCGCTGATCGCCCAGGCCTACTCGCAGTTCGACCGCCGCCACAACAGCGGCCCGATCGCAGCGCCGGTCGTGCGCTTCACGCCGTGGGAGACGGCCCGCTACGTCGCGCTCCCCGCCCATCCCGACGCCGTGCCGGTGCTCACCTACCACGGCATCAACGACCGCAAGGACGGCTACTCGGTCGACCAGCGGACGTTCGCCAAGCAGATGGCGCTGCTGCGCCGCACGGGCTTTCGCTCGCTGAGCATCGCCCAGTACGTGCGCTTCCTGCGCGGCGACCGCAGCGGGCTGCCGCGGCGCCCGGTGCTGATCACCTTCGACGACGGGCGCCTGGACAGCTATCGCGGCGCCGACCGCGTCCTGCGCCGCTACGGCTTCCGGGCGACGATGTTCGTCATCCCCGGCGCGATCGCGCCCGACAACCCCTTCTACCTCAGCTGGAAGGAGCTCGCCGGCATGGAGCGCTCCGGCCGCTGGGACCTGCAGGAGCACGCCGGCAAGGGCCATTACCTCGTCAACTACGACCGCGCCGGGCACACCGGGCCGTTCTACGCCTTCCGGCGCTGGACGCGCAGCGGCGGGATGGAGTCGCTCGCCGCGTGGGAGCAGCGCGCGACGACCGACATCTTCGCCGGCCGCGAGGCGCTCGCCCAGCACCTCGAGCACTTCCAGCCGCTGACGTTCGCCGTCCCGTACGGCAACTACGGCCAGCGCAGCACGAACGATCCGCGGATCCCGCAGATCATGCGCGAGTTCCTCGCGCGCCAGTTCGAGACGATCTTCGTGCAGAAGGTCGGCAACCAGCCGCGCTACACGTCGGCGGCGGGCGCCCACCACAGCGAGGCGGTCCGCTTCGAGGTCCACACCGATACGTCGGTCGACGACGTCTTTCGCTGGTTGCGCGACGAGGCCCCCGTGACCCTCCCCGTCCTCGGCCCGCCGACCCCGGCGCGATGAGGCATCACCTGGCGATCGCGGCCGCCCTCGCGGGCGTCCTGGCCCTTCCCGGCGCCGCGGACGCGCGCACGAGCGCGGGCTGCTCGGGCAGGCGCCCGACGCTCGTGGTGTTCACGCCGGGGGCCACGCAGACGGCCGGCCACGTGTCCTGGAAGCGCCCGCGCCTGCCGCGCGGCGCCAGGCTGCGCTACCGCCTCGTGCGCAACGGCCGCGTCGTCGGCCAGACCGTGCACCGGCGGATGGCGGTCCGCGTCTCCCCCGGCCATCGCTATCGCTTCAGGGTGCAGGTCGTGCTGCCCGGCGGCCGGGTCGCGCGCTGCCCGGGGCTGCTGTCGGCCACGCCGCGCCGCGTCGCGCCGAGCGCGCCGCGCGACCTCGGCGCCGCGGACGTCAGCGACATCGCGGCGACGCTGGCCTGGACGCCGGGCCGCACGCGCACGGGCAGCGCCGCCACGCGCATCTATCGCGACGGCGTGGCGCTGCGCCAGGTCAGGACCGCCTCGGCCGCCGTGACGCTGGCCCCCGGGCGCAGCTACGTCTTCACCGTGCGGGCGGTCGATTCCAGCGGCTCGGTGAGCGCCGCGAGCAACCCGGTCACGATCACGACCGGCCATCACCCGCCGGGTGCACCGCAGTCGCTGGCGCTGACGGGCGTCGGGGACTCGCGCGCCGAGGTCGCCTGGGAGCCGGCCGCCGCCGGCAGCGGCCCCGTGGCCGGCTACCGCGTCTATCGCGACGGGACGATGCTCTTCCAGGTCCCCGGCACCTCGGCTGCGATCACCGGGCTGGCGGCCGCGCGCAGCTACGCCGTGACGGTCGCGGCCGTCGACAGCCTCGGCTATCTCAGCGATCAGACCGCGCCGCTGAGCGTCACCACGACACCGCCGCCACCCGCGCAGGGGCGCACGCACGCCTTCCTGCTCGCCTCGACGGGGCAGAGCTTCGCCGACCTGCGTGAGCACTACGACCGCATCGGCACCGTCTACCCCACGTACTACGACTGCGCCGCCGACGGCTCGATCTCCGGTGACGACGACGCGCTGGTCACCGGCTGGGCGCAGCTGCGCGCGATCCGCGTCATGCCCCGCATCGACTGCCAGAGCGCCACCCGCCTGCACCGCATCCTGACCGACCCCGCGACGCGCGCGGCGACGCTGTCGTGGCTGGGCGACCTCGCCGCGACGCACGGCTACGACGGGCTGAACATCGACTTCGAGGCCGGCCTGGCCGGCGACCGCGACGCGCTGACCAGCTTCGCGAGCGACCTCGCGGCGATCCTGCACGGGCAGGGCAAGCGGCTGTCGGTGGCCGTCTCGGCGACGACGCAGGCCGTCACCAGCGGGCGCGCCGCGTTCTACGACTACGCCGCGCTGGGCTCGATCGCCGACAACGTCTTCGTCATGAACTGGGGCAAGCACTGGTCGACCTCCATCCCCGGCGCGCTCGCCGATCTTCCCTGGGCGACCGCGGTGGCGAACTTCATCGCGACGATGCCCAACAAGAGCCGCTACGTGCTGGGCGCGGGCCTCTACGGCATGGACTGGGCCGCCGGCGGGGGCGCCGCGCACCCCGCGACCGCGCTCGAGCACTCCGACGTGCAGAACCTCATCGCCGCGGTCGGGGCGACGCCCGTCGTCGACCCGGTCGCCAACGCCCCCCACTTCTCCTACACCGACGCAGCGGGCGTCGGCCACGACGTCTGGTACACCGACGCGCGCTCGATGGACGCGCTCGTCCACCTCGCCCACGACCGCGGCCTGGGCTTCGGCGTCTGGCGCCTCGGCCACGAGGACCCGGCGATCTGGGAGCACCCGCTGCTCACCAGCCCGCTCGGCTGGCCGGGCTGACCGGGCTGACCGGCGCTCAGCCTACGCGTCGCGCACCCGCGCGCGGACGAGCGCGTCGAGCTGGGCGCCGGTGAGCACGGCCGCCGAGGCGAGGTACAGATAGCCGAGCACGATGACGACGGTTGCAAGCGCGCCGAAGATGGAGCCGTAGTCGGCGATCGAGCTCAGGTAGACGCCGAGCACGAGCGACGTGCCCGCCCAGGCGGCGACGACGACGATCGAGCCGAAGCCCACCCATTGCGCCGGCTGGCGGTCGGCCGGCGCATGCGCGACGAGCACGGCCACGACGGCGAACAGCAGCGCCAGCGCGAGCGGCCAGCGCAGCCACAGCACGAGCCCGGTCCGGATGCCGAGAGCGCGCAGCGCCTCGTCGCCGAGCACGACGGAGGCGGTTGCAGCGAGCAGCAGCCCGGCCACGGCGGCCCCGAGCAGAAGCGAGACGCGCATGCGCTCGACGAACGAGCGCTCACGGCGGCTTTCGTAGATGCGGTCGAAGGCGCCCATGATCGTGCGCGTCGCCGACGAGATCCGCCAGACGGCCAGCGCCGCGCCGGCGGTCATCCAGAAGACCTGCTGCTGGCCGAGCGCGCGCCGCACCGTGTCGTCGACGACCTGGAAGGCCGCGGGCGACATCGAGCCGCGCACGGTCGGCGCCCACTGGTTCGTCCATTGGTCGTCGAGCCCCAGCCCGCCGAGCAGCCCCAGCCCGAAGAGCGTGAGCGGGATCGTGGCGAAGAGCACCTGAAAGGCGATCGCCGCCGCGAAGACCAGCAGGTCGTGCTCGCGAAAGCCCTCGATCGCCCCCTCGACGGCCTCGCGCAGCGACATGGCGTGCAGCTCCTCGGCGATGCGTCGCAGGCGCTGCATTGCGGGCGGCATACCCGCCCGCGGGCGGTCAGGCGCGGGGCGTGAAGCGCAGGACGAACGGGAAGTCGCCGAAGTCGGCGCTGACGAAGTAGCGCCCGCGCAGCTCCAGCGTCCTGCGGCCGGCGGCCGCTGCCCCCTGGACGAGCCTGATTGCGCCGCGCGGGTCGTCACGGCGCGGGGTGAGCGTCGCGCTGAACGCCGTCTGCGCGCCGAAGTCGAGCCCGGCGTCCTCGGGCGCGTACTGCTCGAAGCGCACGAGGTAGCGCCCGCGGAAGCTGTAGGGGCCCTGGGTATCGGGGGTGAGGTCGCCGCGCACGACGATCTCGCCCTTGACGGGCGGGCGCGTCGCGAGCGCCGGGAGCACGGCACGCGTGGCGGTGGTCGCGGCCGGCGCTGTGGCGCCCGGCGAGCCGCCGCAGCCGGCCAGCCCCGGCAGGGCCAGCAGGACCGTGAGCAGGCGGCTCGGCGTGCGCGGCATCGCGGGATCCTAGAGCACCTCCGCCACAAGATCTGCGCAATGCATAGCTACGGCGATACAAGCAGGCGTCGACTGCTCTATCGTATGACCAGGCAATACCTATGTTGTGGGAGCCCGGGGAGGGCGACGTGTCGCAGCTGCAGATCGATCGCGCGGACTTTCTTCGCCTCGGTGCGGGAGCCCTGGTCGCCGCCGCGGCGACCGGGCTGCTCCCCGCGACCGCACCGGCGGCACTGCCCGCCCCCACCCCCCAGGACGACGACGTCGCGTACCTGTCGTTTGCGACGGTCGCCGAGGGCGCGAGCCGCGACTTCTACCGCGCCGCATTCGAGCAGGCCGGCACCGGCCTCTCGCGCGCCCAGCGCCGACACATCGACAAGGTGGCATCCGCGAAACGTGCCCACGTCCTGCGGCTGAACGCGGCGCTCGCCGCCGACGCCCCGCAGGCCGGCGACTTCGTCACGGTGCTCCCGAAGGGCGCCGTGAGGACCAAGGCACGCGTCCTTGCGCTCGGCGAGCGCCTGGAGACGCTGCTCGTGCGCGTCTACCTCAACGGCGTCGGCTTCGCCGAGGACCCCGCAACGCGGCTGTTCCTCGGCCGGCTGCTGGCCTACGACGCCGAGCAGCTGGCCTGGCTGCGCGGCGCCGCCGGCCACGCCTCGCCGGCGGGGCTGCTGGGCCCGATCGACCTCGAACCCGCGTCCGCCGAGCTGGACGCCTTTCTCTCGACCCCCGACTTCCCGGACTGAGCCCGAGATGGAGCCCTCGATGCGCAACCGCCCCACCACCCCCTTCGCTCGCCGCGCCCGGCGGGCGTTGCTGATCGCCATCCTCCTCGGCCTGGCCGCCCCGGCGGCGGCGAGCGCGCTCGACGTGTTCGCAGCCTCGTCGCTGCGCGACGTGTTCACGCAGATCGACGCCGGCGCGACGTACAACTTCGCCGCCTCCAACACGCTGCAGCTGCAGATCGACCGCGGCGCCGACGCCGACGTCTTCGCGTCCGCGAGCCCGAACGAGCCGCAGGCCCTGTTCAAGGAGAACAAGTGCGGACGGCCGGTCACGTTCGCCACCAACAAGCTCGTCCTGCTCGTCCCGAAGGGCAACCCGGGCAACGTCAGGTCGGTGTTCGCCCTGCGGGCCGGCGGCCACAACCTCGCCGTCGGCGCGAAGGGGGTGCCGATCGGCGACTACACGCGCTCGCTGCTGCGCCGCCTCGGGCTGTCGCGGATCCTGGACAGCAACACCGTCAGCCAGGAGTCGAGCGTCGCCAACGTCGTGTCGAAAGTCGCGCTGGGGTCCGCGGATGCCGGCTTTGCGTACGTGACCGATGGCAGGATCGCCAGTGACAAGGTGCAGGCGATCCGGCTGCCGCGCTACGCCCAGCCCCCCGTGCGCTACCAGATGTGCGCGGTCAAGCCAGGCGCCGCCGCGTCGGCGTTCATGAACAGGGTCCGCTCCGATCGCGGCCGCGCCCTGCTGCGCGCCGCCGGCTTCGGGCTGCCGCCGAAGGGCTAGCCGGGCGCGGCGTGTCAGTCCCGGTCTCCGAGCCCAGCGTGAGGGCGCCGGCCGCCGCGTCCTACGGCCGTGGCGGCAGCGGCCGCGCCGCCCGCTTCGGCATGGTCGCGCTGCTCTCGCTGTGCGCCGGGATCACGCTGACCTTCCTCGCGCTGCCGATCGTCGCCCTCTTCGCCGAGGTCCCGCTGAGCAGCGTGCCCGACCTGCTCGGCGACCCGGCCGTGCGGCGGGCGCTCGAGGTGACCGCCCGCACGAACGCGGTCGCCAACGTGCTCATCCTCGCCTTCGGCACGCCGCTGGCATACCTGCTGGCGACCAAGCGCTTCCGCGGTCGCTCGCTCGTGGTCACGCTCGTCGAGTTGCCGCTCGTCATGCCCCCCGCGGTGGCCGGGATCGGCCTGCTCGCGGCGTTCGGGGTCGGCGGGCTGTTCGGCCACGACCTCAAGCGCGCCGGCATCGTCCTGCCGTTCTCCGAATGGGCGGTCGTGCTCGCGGTGACGTTCGTCGCCTCGCCGTTCTACATCCGCCAGGCGATCTCGGCCTTCGAGGGCGTCGACCCCACGCTCACCGCCGCCGCGCGCACGCTGGGCGCCGGGCCCGCACGCACGTTCTGGCGGATCTCGATGCCGCTCGCCGCGGCCGGTCTCGTCGCCGGATGGGTGCTCGCCTTCGCCCGCGGCATCGGCGAGTTCGGTGCCACGATCGTGTTCGCGGGCAACGTCCAGGGCAGGACCCAGACCCTGACGCTCGCGGTCTACGAGCAGCTGGATGCGAACTTCGACGTTGCGCTGGCGATCGGCATCCTGCTCGTGGTCCTCAGCGCCGGCGTGCTGCTCTCCTACAAGATGATCGTGTCGTGGAGAGACTCGACCTAGCCATCGTCAGCGCCCTGCGCCCGTTCGAGCTCGACGTGCAGCTGAGCGTCGGGGCGGAGACGGTCGCGCTCGTCGGCCCGTCGGGCGCCGGCAAGACGACGATCCTGCGCGCGATCGCCGGCCTGCGCCGTCCCGACCGCGGGCGCATCGCGCTGGGCGACCGCGCCTGGTTCGACTCCGCCGCCCGCGTCGACCTCGCCCCCGAGCGGCGCTCGGTGGGCCTCGTCTTTCAGGAGTACGCCCTGTTCCCGCACCTCAGCGTGCGCGCGAACGTCGCGTTCGGCGGCGCCTCGCGCGTCGACGAGCTGCTCGAGCGGTTCGCTATATCGGGGCTCGCCGGCGCGCGGCCGGGCACCTTGTCGGGAGGCGAGCGCCAGCGCGTCGCGCTTGCTCGCGCGCTCGCCCGCGAGCCCTCGGTGCTGCTGCTCGACGAGCCGCTGTCGGCGCTCGACGCCCACACCCGCGCCGCGGTTCGCGCCGAGCTGCAGGACCTGCTCGGCGAGCTGGGGCTCCCCGCCCTGATCGTCACCCACGACTTCGGCGACGCCGCCGCCCTCGCCGATCGCATCGGGGTCGTCATCGAAGGGCGCCTGCGCCAGATCGGCACCGCCGCCGAGCTCGTCGAGCGCCCGGCCGACGCATTCGTGGTGAGCCTCACCGGCGGCAACCTGCTCACCGGCACGGCCCTGCCGCGGCGCGGCGGGGGCAGCGAGGTCGTGCTCGACGCCGGCGGCGTCGTGTGCTCGCGCGAGCGGGCGCGCGGGCGCATCGGCGTGGTCGTCTATCCGTGGGAGATCACGGTGCGCGCCGCCGAGGACGCCGACGGCTCGGTGAACGAGATCGTGGCCCCGATCGCAGCGCTGACGCCCGAGGGCGGCCGCGTCCGGGTCCGCATGGGGCCGCTCACCGCCGAGTGCGCCGCGGAGGACGTCGAGCGCCTGGACCTGCGCCGCGGGGGTGCGGCGACCGCGAGCTTCTCGCCTTCGGACGCCCGCCTGATCGCACTTGACGGCAGCGCTGCCAGCGGCGAGGCTATCCCCGCATTGCATAGCTTGGGTTGACGCTGCGCCTAGACTGCGGGCAACGAACATCTAGGCAAGGAGAATCACCGATGCAAGCCCATGGAGACGCCGACGCGCTCCAGTCGATGCTCATGAGCCGCTCGCTCACGGACGCCGCGCTGCTCGAGGCCAGCGACGCCGGCCCCGACTACGCGATCCTGCCCGACGCCAACGTGCTGAAGATCGGCGGGCAGAGCCTGATGGATCGCGGCCGGTCCGCGGTGTACCCGGTCGTCGAGGAGCTCGCGGCCGCGAAGGGCGAGCATCAGCTGATGATCGGCACGGGCGCCGGGACGCGCGCCCGCCATCTCTACGCGCTCGCCGCCGAGTTCGGGCTGCCGACCGGGGTGCTCACCGACGTCGGCAGCGCCGTCGCCGGCCAGAACGCCCAGATGCTCGGGTATCTCATGGCGCGCTACGGCGTCCCGGTCGTCGGCGGCACGGGATTCGGCGCGCTGCCGCTGTACGTCGCCGAGTGCGGCGCCGCGATCTTCCCCGGCATGCCGCCGTATGACATGTGGCAGCACGTCCCGAGCGAGGGCGTCATCCCGCCATACCGGACGGACGCGGGATGCTGGCTCGTGGCGGAGGTCTACGGCGCGCGCAGCATGATCTTCGTCAAGGACGAGGACGGCCTCTACACGGCCAACCCGAAGACCGACCCAAGCGCCAAGTTCATCGCGTCGATCACCGTCGACGAGCTGCTCGACATGGACCTGCCCGATCTGGTCGTCGAGCGCCCGCTGCTCGAGCTCATGCGCAACGCACGCAGCGCCAGGACGGTCCAGGTCATCAACGGGCTCAAGCCCGGCCTCATCACCCGCGCGCTCGCCGGCGAGCACGTCGGCACGATCATCTCGGCCGCGTGAGCGCTGCCGCCGTGACCTCCAGGAGAACCTCATGACCCACCCCGAACCCCAGTTCGCGTCCAAGGACGTGCCCTCGGCGCTCATGCGCCAGACGCTCGTCGACCGCGACCTCGTGCGCCCTGCCACCGACCGCGAGCCCGTGCGGCTGCTGCCCTGGCTGCACGTCGTGACGATCGGCGGGCGCTCGATCATCGATCGCGGCCGCGACGCCGTGGCGCCCGTCGTCGACGAGCTGCGCGCCGCCTTCGGCACGCACCGGATGCTGATCGCGACCGGTCCCGGCATCCGCGCGCGCCACGTCTTCGGCGTCGCGCTCGATCTCGGGCTGCCGACCGGCGCCCTGGCGTCGCTGGCGGCGACCGAGGCCGAGCAGAACGGGCACCTCATCGCCGCGCTGCTGGCCGAGCACGGCGTGTCCTACCTGCCGCACGGGAGCGTCGCACGCCAGCTCGCGACCCACCTCGCCGCGAGCCCCGCCGTCGTCTCCAACGGCTTTCCGCCGTATGAGATGTTCGAGCACCCCTCCGCCGTCGGCAAGATCCCGACCCACCGCACCGACACGGGCGCCTTCCTGATCGCCGACGCCTACGGGGCCGCCCGCGCGATCTACGTCAAGGACGTCGACGGCGTCTTCACCGCCGACCCGGCAACCGCGTCCGACGGCGAGGCGCAGCTGATCCCCCGCGTCGGAGCGGCCGAGCTGCTCGCGATGGACCTCCCCACGCTGCCGATCGACCGCCTCGTGCTCGAGCTCATGGCCGACGCCAAGCACCAGAAGGAGATCCAGATCGTCAACGGCCTGACGCCCGGAAACATCACGAAGGCGATGGCCGGCGAGCACGTCGGGACGATCATCTACGCCGACTGAGGCCGATCGGCCCGGCGGCTCAGGAGCGCTCGACAACGACGATCGTCGACTTCACGACCGCGGTCGCGGTCTGGCCCGGCTTGAGGTCGAGCTCGTCGGCGGCCTCGCGCGACATCAGCGACACGATCCTGTAGGGGCCGCAGGCGAGGTCGATCTGCGCCATCACCCCGTCGCGCTTGACGTCGATGATCACCCCCGAGAGCCGGTTGCGCGCGCTCGAGCGCGGGTTCGTGCCGCGATCGCGCAGCACGCGCGCAAGCTCCTCGGGCGCGAGCACGCGGCGGTTGCCGCGGCGCTCGAAGGTGATGCGCCCGTCGCGCTCCCACCTGCGCAGCGTGTCGACGCTGACGCCGAGCGCCTGCGCGGCCACGCCTATGCGGATGCCCTCGTCCATCCCCGCGAGCCTAACGTTCCGGGGCGCCCGTACCTAGGCACGCAACCGGCCGCCCGCCCCGGCCGCCCGCCCCGGCCGCCCCGCGCCCGGCTAAGGTCGCCCGCCATGGCGCCCGACGAGCCAGGCCCGCCGGAGCCCTGGCTCACCCCGGGCGTCCGCGGCATCGGTGCCGCGAGCCTGCTGGCCGACCTCGGCCACGAGATCCCGACCGCCCTGCTGCCGAGCCTGCTGACGAGCACGCTCGGGGCTCCGGCCGCCGCACTGGGAATCATCGAGGGCGTCTCCGACGGCCTCGCCGGTGCGGCGCGCTTCGGCGGCGGCGCGCTCGCCGACGACCCGCAGCGCCGGCGCGCCACCGCCGTCGGCGGATATGCCGGCACCGCGGTACTCGGAGGTCTCGTCGGCGTGGCTTCGAGCGTCGTGCTGGTGGGCGCGCTGCGCGCGGCGGCGTGGACCTCGCGCGGCCTGCGGGTGCCCGCCCGCAACGCACTGCTGGCCGACGTCGTCGCGCCCGCCGCCTACGGGCGCGCATACGGCTTCGAGCGCGCGCTGGACAACCTGGGCGCCGTCGGCGGCCCGCTGCTGGCGCTCGCGCTCGTCGCCGCCTTCGACGTGCGCACGGCGATTCTTGTGTCGATCGTCCCCGGGCTGCTCGCGGCCGTCGCGATCGTCTATGCGATCCGCAACACCGCGCGCCCGCGCCGCCGGGAGCGCCGGCCGCTGCGCATCCGCGTGCGCCCCGTCCTGCGCGGCGAGCTCGGGCGCCTGATGCTCGGCATCGGCGCCTTCGAGGTCGGCAACATCGCGGCGACGCTGCTGATCCTCCGTGCGACCGACCTGCTCGAGCCCGGGCGCGGGCACGATGGCGCCGTGCAGCTGGCGCTGCTGCTCTACGCCGCCTACAACCTGGCCGCCACGCTCGCGAGCATCCCCGCGGGACGCCTCGTCGACAGCCGCGGCGCGGTGCGCGTGCTCGCCGCGGGCGTCGCGTGCTTCCTCGCCGCCTACGCCGGCTTCGCTGCGACGAGCGCGAGCATCGTGCTGCTGGCAGCGTGCTTCGTCGCGGCCGGTGTGGCGATCGGCTGCGTGGAGACCGCCGAGCACGCGGCGGTCGCGCGGCTCGCCCCCAAGGACCTGATGGGCTCCGCGTTCGGACTGCTCGCCGGCGTGCAGAGCTTCGGAAACCTCGTCGCGAGCGCCGTCGCCGGCGTCCTGTGGACCGTCGTGTCGCCCGCTGCCGGGCTGCTGTTCGCCGCGGCCCTCATGGCGGTCTCGCTGTGCTGCCTGAGCTGGACGAGCGCGCGGGCGCCAGACGGTTGAGCGGGCCTCGCCCGCCCCGGGCTGCGACGAACGTCCCATCGACGTTGCGCGAGCCCGTAGAAGGGGTGCGGAAGATCAGCTTGCCCCTGTGCGACAGGTCGTCGATGATCGACCACATTCCCCCTTTTCGAAGGACCCAACGCAGGCCGGCGGCATGACCGCCGGCCCCGGCTGTCCCCCCACAGCCGAAGCGCGGACCCCCCTGATCCGGGTCCTGATCGTCGACGACCACGAGGGTCTGCGCGCCGGGCTGGCCCGGCTTTTGTCGTCGCTGGAGGGCGTCGACCTGGCGGGAGAGGCGACCGACGGACATGACGCGATCGAGCGCACGCGACAGCTGCGCCCCGACGTCGTGCTCATGGATCTTCAGATGCCGGGCATGGACGGCGTCGCCGCCACCCGGCAGATCCTCGCCGAATGCCCGGGCACCGCCGTCCTCGTCCTCACGTCGATCCCGGTCCGCGGCAAGATCTCCGAGGCGCTGGCGGCGGGCGCTTGCGGCTACCTGCTCAAGGACGCGTCGGCCGACGAGCTCGCCGAGCGCGTCCGCGGGGCAGCAGCGAGAGCGACGCCGCGCCACCCCGTCGTCGTGCTTGGGGACGAACCCCTGCGAGGCGGCGCGCCCCGCGCGCTCAGCCCACTCGCCGCGCGCCACGCACGAAGCGCAGAAGCTCGGCCGTCGCGCTGACCCCGGACGGGTTGTGGTCGGGCAGCGGGGGCCCCGAGCCGGGCCAGCCGTGGTCGGTGCCCGACAGGCGCAGGATCTCCACGCGCAGGCCGGCGTCGCAGCCGCGGTAGACGACGTGCGTGACGAGCTTGCGCGGGTGCGTGGTCCGCGGCGCGGCATCGCAGCCGTCGCGCCTGGCACGGCGCGCCGTGTAGCGCGGGACCGAGCCGGCGTGGTCGTCGATCGTCTTGCCGTTGTAGGGCACGACCGTGTCCGCGCTGCCGTGGATCGCCAGGAACGACGCGCGGGCGCTGACCGGGCACGGGTCCAGCGACCGGTAGCCGGCGGCCACGGGCACGACGGCTGCAAAGCGCGTCGGCAGCTCGCAGGACATCCGCGTGGCCATCCCGGCGCCGTTGGACACGCCGGTGATCGAGATGCGGTCGGGGTCGACGCAGCCGGCGGCGACGACGCGGTCGAGCAGCGCGGTGACGTTCTCCACGTCGGTGGTGCCCTGCGAGCGGTTGAGGGTCCAGAAGCCGCCCTGCGCGCGCGTCGGGCTCAGGACGGCGTAGCCCTGGCTCGTCGCCGCATGGCCGAGGTCGAGGTGGTCGTCACGATCGCCGTCGCCACCGGGCATGACGAGCACGATGAGCGGCGTCTTACCGACCTGAGC
>JAXDFS010000307.1:0-7229 GCA_034665465.1 Solirubrobacteraceae bacterium | reverse complement strand
GCCGAGGTGCTGGCCGCGCCCGCCTCCGACGACTACCGCATCGAGTTCACCGAGCAGGTGATCGGCAACGCCTCGCCGATGGACACCCCGCTCATGGGGGTCATCGAGCGCTGGGTGGCCCGTGAGGATCCCGGCGCCCGCTGCGTGCCGACGATCCTGCCCGGCTTCACCGACTCGCGGTCGTGGCGCGCGGCGTTCCCCGACTGCGTGGCCTACGGCTTCTTCCCGCACCGCCATCAGAACCTGCACGAGACCTCGCCGCTCATCCACGCCGCCGACGAGCGCATCGACGTCCGCGACCTCGGCTACGCAGCGGCCTTCTTCCGCGACGTCTGCAAGGAGATTCTCGGTGAGTGATCCAGGGAGCAGGCAGGACAAGCCGGTCAAGCTGCGCCTCGGCGGCATGGCGCTGCGCAACGGCCTGCTCGTCCACGGGCCGACGCACTGGGCGGCCTCCGTGCGCCGCCGCGACGGCACGATCGCCACCGCGTCCGGGCGCAAGCCGCGCGTGCACGCCTTCGAGAAGGTGCCCGGGGCGCGCGGCGTCATACGGCTGGGCGAGGCGATGGTCGTCATCCCGCTCGTC
Source organism: Solirubrobacteraceae bacterium (assembly GCA_034665465.1). Taxonomy (GTDB): domain Bacteria; phylum Actinomycetota; class Thermoleophilia; order Solirubrobacterales; family Solirubrobacteraceae; genus CADCVQ01. The sequence goes on along the minus strand of JAXDFS010000307.1, from coordinate 6,643 downwards.
AAGCGGGCGCTGCCCGAGGCGCAGCTGCCCTTCCAGGACGTCAGGGTGCTCGGCACGATGGGCGCGGCGGCCGTCGGCGGCCGCCTGCTGCGGCGCAGCGGCAGCGGGCCCGGAGTCGAGGCGCTCGCCGCCGCGATCTCGCTGGTGCCGAGCGTCGTCGCGCTGAAGGGCGGCGACCTGGCCGCCTACCACGGCGTCGAGCACAAGTCGATCGCCGCCTACGAGAGCGACACGCTGGACGCGGCCGGCGCCGCCAAGGAGCACGACCGCTGCGGCTCGCATCTCATGGCGCCGCTGCTGGCCTCCAACCTCGCCGGCGGGGCGCTGCTCAAGCGCGCGCTGGATCGCCCCGGCCCGGCGGCTCAGCTGCTGGTCGGCGTCGCGTCGCTGGGGCTGGCCGTCGAGGTGTTCGTCTGGAGCGAGCGACACGCCGATTCGCGCACCGCGCGCGCCCTGCGGCGCCCGGGCCACGAGCTGCAGCGCCTGCTCGGCACCCGTGAGCCCGACGAGAAGCAGCTCGAGGTCGGGCACGCGGCGCTCGCCGAGATCCTGCGCGTGGAGGCGCCACCCGTCCAGACGGACTGAAGTTCCGGCGCCGGCGTGCCGATGCAGTGCCCGTGGCGAACGAGACGTTCCTGGATCAGGTCAAGAACTTCGGGCTGGAGTGGTCGGGGGTCTTCACGATCCTCTTCATGTTCCTCATCTGCTTCTTCTTGTGGCGCACGCTGAAGCTCATGCCGCGCACCAAGCCGGTGCAGATCAAGCCGGAGGTCAAGTCGAACATCGGCTGGGACGAGATCGCCGGCGTCGACGAGGCCAAGGACGAGCTGCGCGAGGTCGTCGACTTCCTGCGCGACCCCAAGCGCTTCAGCGCCCTCGGCGCGAAGGTCCCCAAGGGCGTCCTGCTGCACGGCCCCCCCGGCACCGGCAAGACGCTGCTCGCCAAGGCGGTCGCGCACGAGTCCGGCGCCCAGTTCTTCTCGCAGTCCGCAGCCTCCTTCGTCGAGATGTTCGCCGGGCTCGGCGCCGCGCGCATCCGGCGCCTGTTCCGTGAGGCGCGCAAGAACACCCCCGCGATCATCTTCATCGACGAGCTCGACGCCGTCGGCGGTCGCCGCGGCTCGGATCTGGTCGGCGAGCGCGAGCAGACGCTCAACCAGCTGCTCGTCGAGATGGACGGCTTCAACACGAGCGGCGACGTCGTCGTCATCGCGGCCTCCAACCTGCTCGAGAAGCTCGACCCCGCGCTGCTGCGCCCGGGCCGCTTCGACCGCCAGGTCTTCGTCTCGCCGCCCGACATCGGCGGTCGCGAGCGCATCCTCGAGGTGCACACCCGCGGCAAGCCGCTGCTGGGCGTCGACCTCGGCGACGTCGCCGCGCAGACGAGCGGCCTGACGGGCGCCGACCTCGCCAACCTCTGCAACGAGGCCGCGATCCGCTGCGTGCGCCGCGAGGGCAAGGCGCTCAACCGCGAGGACTTCAACCAGGCGCTCGAGCGCGTCATCGCAGGCGTGCAGTCGCGGCGGGTCTTCAACGACCACGAGAAGGCCGTCATCGCCTACCACGAGGCCGGCCACGCGCTCTGCGCGGAGCTGCTGCCGTCGGTCGACCGCGTCCACAAGATCTCGATCGTCCCGCGCGGCCGCGCGCTGGGCTACACGCTGAACCTGCCCGACGAGGACCGCTATCTCAAGACCCGCGAGGAGCTCATCGACCACATGACGATGCTCCTCGGCGGCCGGATCGCCGAGCAGCTCGTCTTCGGCGAGGTCACGACCGGCGCATCCGACGACCTCAAGCGCGTGGCCCAGCTGGCCCGCGCGATGGTCTACGACTATGCGATGGGCACGGCCGGCGCCGCGCAGCGCGCGATCACCGAGGGCGACGCCGACTCCGAGCAGTTTCGCCGCATCCGCGACGAGGAGCAGCAGGAGCTCGCCTACGAGGCCACGCGCGCCGCCCAGGAGCTGATCGGCAGCCATCGCGACAAGCTCGACGAGTTCGCGACGGCCCTGCTCGAGCAGGAGGTGCTCGAGCGCGACGAGATCGAGCGCATCATGGAGGGCGTCCCGCGCATGCAGCGCGCGCCCGGCCATGGCCTGCGGGTTGTCACCGGCGCTCCGCGCGAGCTGCCCGCCGCGGCCATCGCCGCCGCGCGCACCGCAGCGCTGGCCGACGCCTCCGACGCGCCTGGCGGCCCGCGCCAGTCGACGCCGCCGCCGTCGACGCCCGGCCTCTGAGCAGCAGCGGCGCGCCGCGCCGCGGCGTTCGTCGCACCGGATCGGGCGCCTCATTAGGATGCGTCCGGTGTTCAATCGCATCGACCACATCGGCATCGCCGTCGAGGATCTCGACGCCGCGCTCGCCCTCTACGAACGCGACTACGCGATGACGCTCGTGCATCGCGAGACCGTCAGCGAGCAGGGCGTCGAGGCCGTCCTGCTCGACGTGGGCGAGAACCACATCGAGCTGCTCGCCGCCACCGGGCCGGACACGCCGGTCGGGAAGTTCATCGCCAAGAAGGGGCCCGGCATGCACCACGTCGCCTACCAGGTGGACGACATCGTCGCGACGCTGGCGACGCTGAAGGAGGCGGGGATGCGGCTCATCGACGAGACGCCGCGGACGGGTATCCGCGACTCCCGCGTCGCATTCCTGCACCCCGCGACAGCGGGCGGCCTGCTCACCGAGATCGTCCAGCCGGCGGAGGGACACTAGATGGCGCTACAACGGGTTTCGATCGGCTTCACCAGTCCGCAGATGCTGGCCGTGCGCATGGAGGACGAGGCGCTCGACGGGCTGCTGCAGGCGCTCAGGGCGGGCGACTGGCACGACCTCGCGGTCGACGGCGGGACGATCCGGCTCAATCTCTCCGAGGTCGTGTACGTCCGTACCGAGCTCGACGAGCACCGAGTGGGGTTCGGGTCCGGTTAGAGCTCCTGGACGAGGATGGCTCCGGGCCAGCCCTCGACCGTGAAGGAGCCGGTGCGACGGAAGCCGAGGCGCTCGTAGTGGGCCGGTAGGGCCGGGTCGCCGGCCCAGCAGTCGACGCGCAGCTGGGCAACGCCGCGGTCGCGGGCCGTCGCGAGCGCGTGCTCGATCAGGCGCCTGCCGACGCCCCGGCCGCGCCACGCGGTCGCGGTCAGCAGGACCACGACGTAGAGCTCGTCGCGGTCGGGTCCGGGGACGCAGACGGGGGCGTCGCCGAGGACGATCGCGCCCGCCGTCTGCTCGAGATCGTCCTGCGCCACGGCGAGCCACAGGCCGCCGCTCGCCGCCCAGACGCCGACCTGCGCGACATGCGACGGCCGCGCGGAGTACGGCTCGCTGCCCCACTGGTCGGTGCGGCCGCGCGCGACCATCCACGTGATCGCATCGTCGAAGAGGGCGAGCAGCCGCGGCGCGTCCCGCGCGCCGCCGCGGACGATCTCCAGGGCCGCCGGCGCCGTCACCGTCGACCCGCGCTCGCAGGCCGATCCGATCGCCGCCGGCGCCTGGGGCGCCGGCGCGCCGCGCTGCGGCGGCTATCTTCGGCCGCGTGGACGACATCGGCCGGGCCGACCCCCTGACCGGCGTCAAGCCGCGTATCACCGACCGCCTGCGCATGGTCTGGAGGGTGCTGGGAGTCCCGACCACGCTGATTCTGCGCGGCGTCAGGGTCGCCATCGTGATCACCGCCCTGCTGGCGTGGCAGACCTCGCTCCCCGATGCGGCGCTGGCGCTCGTCGCGGTCGCGCTGCTGGCGGTGCTCCTGTGGGCCACGCGGCTGTCGTGGTGGCTCTCGGGCCATCTCTGGGAGCAGGAGCTGCTCGATCTTCCGCGCCGCCACCGCCGCATCCCCGGCCCGCGGCCCGGAACGTGGGCGACCGACGTCGTTCCCGCGGACGGCAGGTACGCGGTCCTGCTGCTGCACTACGGGCGCGAGGGCCGGCCGCATCCCGCGGATGCGCTCGACGCTCCCTATGAGCCGTGGGGGGGCGACGCGAACGTGCGCTCCTCGCGGACGCGCACCGTCGTGGCGTTCGAATGGGCCGACGACGCGGCGGCGGCGCAGGACGTGGTCGCTCGCTTCACGCGTGACGCCGCCGCCCGGGATTGACGGCCGCCGACGACGTCTCAGGCGTCGGTGAGGACCGGGACGCCGGCCTCGTCGGCCCGCAGCGCGTCCGCGCCGGACTCGTCGAGCTGCTCGGCGGCCACCGTCTCGTCGATCTCGCCGGCGGGCCGTGCGGCCTCGCGCTTGCGGGCGTCCTTGCGGGCCTGCTTGTCCAGCCGGCGCTCGCGCATGCGGCTCTCGCGGTTGAGCTTGGCCATCGTGGTCTTCTTCTTGCCGCTCGAGCTCATATGTGTGCTCCTTGATCGTGGTCCGATCCGCGCCGGCAACCGGGTGGATCAGCCATGGTGAGGCCGCGGCGTGGTGCTGGGCCGAGGCCGCTGATGGACCTGGCGCGCAGCCGTGGACCGGGCTGGGGGACGGGTGAAGACGACGAGAGACGCCCGACCCGTGGCGTCAGTCTACTTCGCCGCCCCGGCAGCCACCCTAGTGGTGGTGGTGACCGCCGCCGAATGCCGCCAGCACGCTGTAGATGAACAGCGGCCCCGCCAGCATGGCGGCGAGCCGCAGCGCACCCGGCGATATCGGCCGGCGCACGTCGCGCAGCCGGCCCAGGACCACGCCGATCAGGACGACCGCGGCGAGCTCGTCGAGCTTGGAGAGCACGTCGATGACGCCGACGGCCTCGGGGCGTGCCTGCGGGCCGATCGGCACCCCAGCGGTCCGCGTGATCGCCCAGATGACGATCAGCGCCGCATTGCCGATGGCCCCGGCGACGAGCGCCCGCCGGTTCAGCGGATCGCGGTGGATGACCATCGCCCAGATCGCCTGCAGGACGGTGGTCACGGCGAAGAACGCCCCGTAGAGCCAGTACTGCTCCCAGTGCGGGGCGATCTGGGCGGAGTGGATGAAGCTCGAGACGAAGACCAGCAGGGCGGCCACGAGCGCCAGCTCCTCGGCGGAGGAGTGAGTGCCATCGGCCGGCATGTCGTGCGAGACGCGCCGGACGCGCCCGACGACGGCGGCGATCGCGCGCTGCAGCGGCCGCCGCGGCGGCGCGGGCGGCCCGGTCGCCCGGAAGCGCGGCACGACCCCGACGAGGTAGGCCGCCGCCGCATACTCGCCCATGCCGTGAAAGCCGGCGATGATCGTCAGCCAGAACCAGAAGCGGCGGTTGCGGTCCGCGGCCTCCCACGCCTGCGCGGGGCGGCGCCACTGGTCGAGCGCCACCACGACGCCCAGGACGTACGACAGGCCGATCCAGACGAGCGCGGCGGTGAGGAGCGCGTGCGACATGCCCGGTGAGCGTCGCCGCCGCCGACCGTCTTACGTCCGTCCTGCCTCAAAGCTCGCGCCGCGCGAGCTTCGTCACGGCCTCGGCGGCCCGTGTCGGCAGCGAGCGCTGCTCCCAGCGCGGCAGCTCGATCCGCTCGGATCGCTGCAGGTCGCGCTCGAACTGCTCGTCGAGGCGCCCGGCGAACTCGGCCGAGCAGATGCACAGCGTCACCTCGTCCTGCAGCTGGAAGGAGCGGTTGTCGAAGTTCACCGAGCCGACCGACGACCACGCGCCGTCGATCGTCAGCGTCTTGGCGTGGATCATCGTCGGGCAGTACTCGAAGAGCTTCACGCCGCCCTCCAGCAGCTGCTCGTAGACCGCCCGGCCGGCCCGGCGCACGACCTCCTTGTCGATGTGCGGGCCTGGGACGAGCACGCGCACGTCGACGCCGCGCCCGGCGGCATCGGTCAGCGCCTCCACGAAGGCCGGCCCCGGCGCGAAGTAGGCGGAGGTGAGGTGCAGGCTCGTGCGCGCGCAGGCGATCGCCAGGAAGTAGAGCGCCTCGACGTTCGTGTCGCCGACGTTCGCCGTCGAGCGCACGACCTGCATCGCGGCGCCGCCGCCGAGCGGCTCGAGCTCGGGCAGATAGGCGGGGCCGACGAGGACGTCGCCGGTGGCCTCGAGCCAGTTCTCGGCGAAGGCGCCCTGCAGCCCGCGCACGATCGGGCCCCGCACGCGCACGTGCGTGTCGCGCCAGTGATCGGGATCCTGGGCATCGCCCGTCCACTGGTCGGCGATCCCGACGCCGCCGAGCATCCCGACCGCGCCGTCGGCGATCAGCAGCTTGCGGTGGGTGCGGTTGTTCAGCCGCCGCATCGCGTATGGCTTCGGCGGGCGGAAGTAAGCGAAGTTCACGCCCGCCTCGTCCATGTCGGCGATCAGCGACTGGTCCATCCGCGCGCTGCCGACCGCGTCGAGCAGGACGTTGACCTCGACGCCCGCCTGCGCGCGCCGGCACAGCGCGTCGGCGATCTCGCTGCCGATCTCGCCGGTCCAGTACAGGTAGGAGAGGAAGTTCAGCGTGTGCTGCGCGCCCGCCATCGTCTCGAGCATCGCGGGGAAGATCTCGTCGCCGTTGATGAACAGCTCGATCTCGTTGCCCTGCGCGATCGGGGCCATCGTGATCGCCTCGGTGGCGCGCAGGAACGCGTCCGAGCCGACGTCGAGGTCCTCGCCGCGCAGCCGGTAGCCGTCCTCCTGCTCGCGCCGGTGGCGCAGCGAGTCGCTCGCGTACCAGCCCGCCAGCGCGAGCG
>JAXDFS010000306.1:0-5859 GCA_034665465.1 Solirubrobacteraceae bacterium | reverse complement strand
GAGCTGCAGGACGCCTTCGAGGGCGCCGCGCGCGAGGGCGAGAAGTTCTTCTCGGACGCGACCGTCTACCTCGAGCGCTATCTGCCCGACCCGCGCCACGTCGAGGTCCAGATCCTCGCCGACGCGCACGGCCACACGATCCACCTCGGCGAGCGCGACTGCTCGATCCAGCGCCGCCACCAGAAGCTCATCGAGGAGTCGCCGGCGCCGGAGTGGATCGTCGACGAGGCCCTGCGCGAGCGGATCGGCAGGATCGCCGTCGAGGCCGCGGAGGCCGTCGGCTACCGCGGCGCCGGCACCGTCGAGGGGCTGCTGGCCTCCGACACGAAGGAGTACTTCTTCCTGGAGATGAACACCCGCGTCCAGGTCGAGCACTGCGTGACCGAGATGACGACCGGCGTGGACATCGTCAAGGAGGGCATCCGCGCCGCCGCCGGCGAGCCGCTGTCGATCGCCCAGGAGGACGTGGTGCTGCGCGGCCACGCGATCGAATGCCGCATCAACGCCGAGGACGCCTCCAAGAGGTTCGCGCCGGCGCCGGGGCGCATCGGCGCCTACGTCGAGCCCTCGGGCCCCGGAGTCCGGGTCGACTCGGGCGTGCGGGCGGGCAGCGAGATCACCCCGACGTACGACCCGATGGTCGCCAAGCTCATCGTCTGGGATGCCGACCGCGAGCAGGCGACGCGGCGGATGCTGCGGGCGCTCGGCGAGTATCGGATCGAGGGCCTCCGGACGCTCATCCCGTTTCACACGGCGCTCCTGCAGACCGGGCAGTGGGCGCGCGGGGAGACCTGCCGCGACCTGCTCGAGGACCGCGACTGGCTCAAGGCGCTCGCCTTCCCCAAGGCGCCCGGGCCCGCCGCCGGCGATGGCGAGGACGGAGCCGAAGCGGTCGAGCAGGCCTATACGGTCGAGGTCTCGGGGCGCATGTTCGACGTGCGCGTCATCGGCCCGCCGGCGGCCGCCGGCGCGACGGCCGCCAACGGTGGCGCGCCCGCAGCCGCCCGGCCCAGGCGCGCCGAGCGCGGCAACGGCAGCCGCAGCCGCTCGGGCGCCGGCGACACGCTCGCCTCGCCGATGCAGGGCAGCATCTGGAAGGTGCCGGTCAAGCAGGGTCAGCAGGTGAGCGAGGGCGATGTCGTGACCGTCATCGAGGCGATGAAGATGGAGAACGAGATCACGGCCCACAAGTCCGGTGTCATCACGGAGCTGCGGATCCGCAAGGGCGACTCGGTCGCCAGCGGCGACACGCTCGCGGTCATCACCGATCCCGGCGACGGCGACGCCGGCTGACGATGAGCTCCGACGCGCCCGCCCGCGCCTGGCTCGCGGCCCCCGAGGAGGCCGAGGCGATCGCCGCCCTGCTCGTCGAGTTCCGCGACCACCTCGGCCACGACTGGCCGTCGGAGAACGCGTTTCTGGCCTCCGTCGAGCGCCTGCTCGAGGACCGCGACACGGAGTTCCTGCTCGCCACGCCCGACGACGACTCGCCGCCCGCAGGCGTGCTGCAGCTGCGCTTTCGCTTCAGCGTCTGGAAGGCCGCGCCCGACGCCTGGATCGAGGATCTGTTCGTCCGCGAGCAGGCCCGCCGCGCGGGCGTCGGGGATGCGCTCATGACGCTCGCCGCCGAGCGCGCCCGCGAGCGCGGGGCCAAGCGCATGGAGCTCGACACCAACGAGGACAACGCGGGCGCGCTCGCGCTCTACGGGCGCCACGGCTTCTCGCCGCGATCGAAGTCCGGCGGCGCCGGCCGCGACCTGTTCCTCGGGCGCTCGCTCGACCACCCTGCCTAGGGCAAGCGGCCGCCGAAGCGCAGCGAGCTTCCGACGGCGCCGGCCAGCAGCAGCAGCGCGAAGCCCGCGAACGCCGAGGTGATCTCCTGCTTCTGGGGCTTCGTCCCGATCTGCGAGCCCAGGCGGTCGTAGACCGCGTTGAGCTGGTCGGCGTCGCCGGCGCTGAACGCCGTCCCGCCGGACTCGTCCGCGATCCGCTTGAGCGCCTCGGTGTCCGGGGGCACGCGCAGCACCTGGCCCTGGATCGTGATCGTGCCGTCCTGGGTTCCCAGCGCGACCGTGTAGATCGGGACCCGCAGCCGCTTGGCCTCGATGGCGACGTCGTCGGCGGCCGTGCCATCGGTCGCCGAGCCATCCGACAGCAGGACGATCGCGGCCGGCGGGCGGCGGGCGACCGCGTCGCCGGTCTTGATCTTCAGGTCGTCGAGCGCGGCGCGCAGGCCGGCCCCGGTGGCGGTGCCCGACAGCGGCTGCAGGGTGCCGAGGCCCTCCTTGAGGGCCTGGCGGTCGGTCGTCGGGGTCTGCAGCGTCTGGGCGCCGTCGGAGAACGCGACGAGGCCGACGCGCAGCGCGCCCGGCACCTGCCCGATGAAGTTCTCGGCGGCGCGGCGGGCGGCCTCGAGGCGCGTCGGACTGACGTCGGTAGCCGACATCGATCGCGACACGTCGGTCACGAGCACCACCGACGCCTGCTCGACCGGCACCGCGATCGTCCGCTGCGGGCGTGCGAGCGAGAGCGAGAGCGCCGCCAGGGCGACGGCGAGCAGCGCGATCGGCAGGTGCCTGCGCCACTGCGGCTCCTGGGCGGCGACGGCCGCGAGCGTCGAGAGCGCGGTGAAGCGCACCGGATAGCGCCGGCGGCGGCGCTGCGCGGCGACATGGACGAGGATCGCCAGCGGGACCGCGAACAGGCACAGCAGCGCGATCGGCGACGCGAAGCTCATCTCAACGCCCTCCCGAGGGCGCGCATCCAGTCGCCCTGGGTGGACAGCACGACATGGCGGGCGCCGGCCTTGCGCAGCTCGGACGCCACCCCCGCGCGCTCCTGCGCGGCGGCGGCCGCGAAGCGCTCGCGCAGCCCGCGCCGCGAGGTGTCGACCTCCAGCAGGTTGCCCGTCTCGGGATCGACGAGCGCCAGGCGCCCGACCGGCTCCAGGCGCTCCTCGCGCGGGTCGCGGACCTCGACGGCCAGCACGCTGTGGCGCGCGCCGAGCGCGCGCAGCGGCCGCGACCACTCGTGCCCGCCGCGGAAGTCCGACACCAGAACGACGAGCCCGGGCTGTCGGGCGAGCTTGCCGGCGCGGTGCAGCACCGGCGCCAGGCCGCGGTCCTCGGCGCCGTCGACGCCGACGCCCTCGGCCAGCAGCCGGCGCAGGCCGATCTTCGCGTTCGGGCCGCCGCGCGGCGGCAGCAGCCGCTCGGCGCCGCCCGCCGTGAGGACGGCGAGGCGGCCGCCGTGGCGGGTCGCAGCGCGGGCGACGACCTGGGCGACGCCCTCGGCGACGTCGGACTTCAGCCGGTCGGCGGTGCCGAACGCCATCGACGCCGACAGGTCGAGGACAAGCCACGTCGTGAGGATGCGCTCGGGCACCTGCAGGCGCACGTGCGGGACCCCCGAGCGCGCGCTCGCGGCGGCATCGAGCTGGCGCACGTCGTCGCCGATCACGTAGGGGCGCAGCTGCGCGAGCTCGGTGCCGGCGCCGACTCCCGGCGCCATCCGGTCGCCGGGCAGCACGCCCGCGCCGCGGCGCGCGATCGACAGCGCGAGCGCGTCGACCAGCGCGGGCGCGATCGCGCCCGGCCCCTGGCGTGCGGGGGGAACCCGCAGCGTGCCCTTGCGGCCGGCCATCAGGCGGCTTCGTCGTGCTCCGTGAGGCGGACGTTGCCGCGGGTGCCGGCGCTCAGCGCGCCGATGATGCGCTTGAGGATGTCGTCGGCCGTCACGCCGTCGCTGAGCGCGTCGTAGGACAGCACGAGGCGGTGGCGCAGGACGTCGTAGGCGAGGTCGAGGATGTCCTCGACGAGCACGTGGCGGCGGCCGCGCAGCAGCGCGAGCGCCTGGCCGGCCTGGACCATGCCGATGGCGCCGCGGGGGCTGGCACCGTACTGGATGAGCTCGTTGAGGTCCGACAGCCCGTAGCGCTCGGGATGGCGCGTGCCGTCGACGAGCTGCACAGCGTAGGCGACGACCTCGCGGTCGACGAAGATCTCCTGCGAGGCGCGCTGGAAGCGCTCGAGGTCGGCCATCGAGAGGCGCACCTGCACGTCCTCGGGCGGGCGCAGCGAGCGGCCGACGACCGAGGCCTCCTCGCCGAGCGTCGGGTAGTCGACGAGCACCTTGAAGAGGAAGCGGTCGATCTGCGCCTCGGGCAGCGGGTAGGTGCCCTCGGACTCGATCGGGTTCTGGGTGGCGAGCACGAGGAACGGGTGCGGCACCGGGAAGCTCTCGGTCCCGATCGTGACCTGGTGCTCCTGCATGACCTCCAGCAGCGCCGACTGCACCTTGGCGGGCGCGCGGTTGATCTCGTCGGCGAGCAGGAAGTTGCCGAAGACCGGGCCCAGCTCGGTGTCGAAGCGGCCCGTGTCGGGGCGGTAGATGCGCGTGCCGACGAGGTCGGCGGGCACGAGGTCGGGCGTGAACTGGATGCGCCGGAAGGTGCCGCCCATGACGCTTGCGAGCGTGCGGACCGTCAGCGTCTTGGCGAGCCCGGGGACGCCCTCCAGCAGCACGTGGCCGCCGGCGAGCAGGGCGACGAGCAGGCGCTCGAGCATCGCGTCCTGGCCCACGATGACGCGCTTGATCTCATACAGCGCCTCCTCGAGGACCTGCCGCGGCGCGCGCCCGTCGTCGTCGTCGTGCGGACCGAGGTGTATGGAGGTCATCGGGGGAGATTCCTTTCGGTTCTTGAGGGCGGTGACTCAGACAAGGCGGCGAAACCAGTACAGCGACAGGGCGGCGCCGGCGACGAGCAGCGCCATCGCGCCGCCGCTGAAGGCCGCGGTGATCTCGCGCTTCTCCGGGCGGGTGCCGATGCGCGAGCCGAGCTGCTGGTAGACGGTGCTGAGGTCCTTCGCGGTCTCGGCGGTGAAGGCCTTGCCGCCCGACAGCGCCGCGACGTCGCGCATCTCGGTCGGATCCGGCGGCACGGGGCGCGTCTGCAGGACGCCCTTGGAGTCCTTGACCTGGATCGTGCCTGTGGGGGTTCCGAGCGTGACCGTGTAGATCGGGATCTTCAGCTCCTTGGCGCGGGCCGCCAGCACCTGCGGCTTGCGGCCGCGCACGGACTTGCCGTCGGACAGCAGGACGATCGCCGCGGGGGCGCGGACGCCGGCGGCGTCGGTCTCGCGGGTGAGCGCGCCGATCGCGACCGCCAGCGCCTCGCCGGTCGCCGTGCCGCCGCTGGGCTGCAGGTTCTCGACGGCGTTGCGCACGGCGGCGCGGTCGGTCGAGGGGCTCTCGACCAGGCTGGCGGACTGATTGAACGCCACGAGGCCGACGCGCACGTTGGCCGGCACCTTCTGCAGGAAGCGCTCGGCGGCGGCGCGCGCGGCGGCCAGGCGGCTGGGCGCGACGTCGCTGGACTGCATCGAGCCCGAGTAGTCGGTCGTCAGCATGATCGACGCCCGCTCGACCGCGACGGCGACGGTCGTCTGCGGCTTGGCGAGCGCGACGACCAGCACGACGAGCGCCACGCCGTAGAAGGCCAGCGGCACGTGACGGCGCCAGCCCGGCGTGCTCGGCGCCACGGCGGCCAGCAGCGCCGGTGCTGCGAAGGCCGCCGCGGCAGCCCGCCGGTCGCGCTCGTGGCGGCGGTAGGCGAGGAGCACGAGCGGCACGAGCACCAGCGCGAGGAGGTAGAGCGGCTGTCCGAAGCTCATGGGCGGGCTATGGGGTGCTGACGTTCTCGGGCCGGGTCCCGAGCTTGACGTGCAACGTCCGTGTCGCCCCGCCGCGCTGCACGTCGATGGCGACGTCGTCGCCGGGCCTGCGCGACTCGATCGCCGTGCTGATGTCCCCGGGCACGCGGACCTCCTTGCCCGCGACGCTCAGGACGACGTCGCCGAC
>JAXDFS010000305.1:0-15374 GCA_034665465.1 Solirubrobacteraceae bacterium | reverse complement strand
GGGCCGCCGCGCACGCGCACGACGCCCCACGCCATGCCTTGCGAGCTCGCCATCGCCGACGCGGTCAGCCGACCGGCGCGCGCGTCCCGCCGTGCCAGCTCAGCGCGTAGGCCGGGTCGTCGAGCTCGCGTGCGAGCGCCGTCAGGCGCAGCGGGCGAAACGTGTCGCACATGACGGCGAGCTCGTCGGTGTGGGTGGCGCCGAGCGAGGCCTCCGCGCGCCCCGGCTGAGGGCCGTGCGGCAGCCCGCTGGGATGCAGCGTGAGCGCCCCCGAGCCGACGCCCGAACGCGACCCGAACTGGCCCTCGACGTAGTAGATGACCTCCTCGGACTGCAGGTTGGAGTGGTGATAGGGGATCGGCACCGCGAGTGGGTCCCAGTCCAGGTTGCGCGGGCAGAACGAGCAGATGACGAAGTTCGGTCCCTGGAAGGTCTGGTGGACCGTCGGCGGCTGGTGCAGCCGCCCGGACTTCGGCTCGAAGTCGTGGATGTTGAAGCTGTACGGGTAGACGTAGCCGTCCCAGCCGACGACGTCGAACGGGTGGTAGTCCAGGACGAAGCGCTGGTGGCCGCCGCGCACGCGCACGGTCAGCTCGTGCGGGCCGCCGCGCTCGCGGTGGGTTCGCAGCGCGCGCGGCGGGTGGAAGTCGCGCTGGGAGAAGGGCGCGTGCTCGAGCAGCTGCCCATAGCGGTTGCGATAGCGGTTGGGCGTCTCGATCTCGCCGGGCGTGTGGAACGTCAGCCAGGTCTGGGGCGCGTCGTCCATATGCACCCGGTAGGTCGTGCCGCGCGGTATGACGACGTAGTCGTGCGGCCCGTAGGGCAGCGAGCCGAAGATCGTCTCGAACACCCCCGAGCCCTCGTGGACGAAGATCACCTCGTCGCCCTCGCCGTTGCGATAGAAGCCTTCCTGCTCGACCGCCGGTCGGCAGATCGCCATCTGGACGTCGTCGTTGAACATCAGCACGCGGCGGCCGCTGACGGGATCCCCCAGGGGCTCGAGCGCCGCCGTCTGCGTGAGCCGGTGCACGTGCGCACCGGGCACCCATTCGTCGATCTCCAGCGGCGTGAACTCCCCGACCTCCGCCACGTCGCACGGGGACTGCAGGTGGTAGAGGATCGACTCGTTGCCCGAGAAGCCCTCGTAGCCCATGACCTCCTCGATCAGCAGCGACCCGTCGGCGTCGCGCACCTGCGTGTGACGCTTGGCCGGGACGTCGCCCAGAGACACGTAGCGCATCAGAGGTTCCCCCTCAGCGCCTGCTCTCGCTCGATCGCCTCGAACAGCGCCTTGAAGTTGCCCTCGCCGAAGCCCCGCGCGCCGTGGCGCTCGATGATCTCGAAGAAGATCGTCGGCCGGTCGCCGAGCGGCTTGGTGAAGATCTGCAGCAGGTAGCCCTCGTCGTCGCGGTCGACGAGGATCCCCAGGCGCCGCAGGTCGGCGATCGACTGATCGATCTCGCCCACGCGCCCGGGCACGTCCTCGTAGTAGGAGTCCGGCGTGCGCAGGAAGCGCACGCCGCGCTCCTGCAGCTCGCCGACCGTCCGCACGATGTCCGTCGTCGAGATCGCGATGTGCTGTACGCCGGGGCCGCCGTAGAACTCGAGGTACTCGTCGATCTGGGACTTGCGCGCGCCCTCGGCCGGCTCGTTGATCGGCAGCTTGACGCGCCCGTCGCCGCTCGTCACGACCTTCGACATGAGCGCCGAGTACTCGGTCGAGATCGCCTCGTCGCTGAAGTGGATGAGCTCGGTCATCCCGAAGACGTCCTCGTAGTAGCCGACCCAGCGCTCCATCTCGCCGAGCTCGACGTTCGCGACGACGTGGTCGATGCCCGCGAAGAGGCCGGCCTCGCGGGCGTCGCCGTCGTGCTCGACGTCGGCGAAGCCGGGCAGGAACGTCCCGGCGTAGTCGCCGCGCTGCACGAAGCGGTGCACGGTGTCGCCGTAGGCCGCGATCTCCGCGAGGCGCACCATGCCGTGCTCGTCGGAGATCTCGAAGGGCTCACGGAGGCCGAGCGCGCCCCGGGCGACGGCCTCGCGGTAGGCGGCGGCGACGTCCGGGACCCCGAGGGCGACGACCTTGACGCCATCGCCGTGGCGGCGCTGGTGCTCGGCGATGTCGGTGCCGTCGTGCAGCGTGCCGGTCAGCACGAGCCGGATGCGCCCCTGCTGCAGGACGTGGGAGACGTGGTCGCGCACGCCGGTCTGCAGGCCCGCGAAGGCGACCTCGTCGAAGCCGAAGGCGTGGCAGAGGTAATAGGCGGCCTGCGCGGCATTGCCGACCCACAGCTCGATGTGGTCGATGCCGTGCAGCGGCATCCAGTCGCGCAGCACAGGTGGCGCGGCGGTGGTGGGGTCAGGCGACAGCGTGCTCACGGCACAGCTCCTCGATCGATTGGTCGGTGCAGGTGTCGAAGAAGCCGCCGACGACGGCCTCGATCTCCGCGACGGACCCGGCGCGGTACAGGACGGGCTGGTACTTGGTGATGTCGTAGTCGGCGGTGCCCATCTCGCGCAGGTCCAGCGGGCGCAGCCGCATGTCGCGAAACTGGCCCAGCTCGCCGAAGCTCGAGAGGATCCCGGCGCCGTAGGCGCGCAGCTCGCCGCCCTCGGCGACCACGCCGAACTCCAGCGAGAACCAGAAGACCCGCGACAGGAAGCGCAGCGAGTCCTCGTCGCGCAGGCGCAGCGCGGCGGCGCCGGCGCGGCGGTGCAGCTCGCCGAAGGTGGGGGTCGCGAGCAGGTGGCCGTGACCGATGACCTCGTGGACGATGTCCGGCTCGGGGGTATACAGCGGCATCGCCGGATGGCGCACGTACTGGGTGGAGTGGAAGGTGCGCCCGGCGAGCGCCCCGTAGAACGTGCGCAGGTCGACGAGCCCGGCGGCGGGCATGAGGCGCCAGCCGCTGATGGCGCGCAGGCGCCGGCTGACGTCGTCGAGCGTGGGGATGTGATCTGCGGGAAGGCCCAGGCGCGCGACGGCGTCGCGAAACTCGCCGACCGCCAGGCGCTCGTGCAGCGGGGCCAGCTTGCGGCAGACCGTGCGCCACACCTCCTGCTCGTCGGCGTGGTAGGCGACGCGCGGCGCCGGCCGGCCGGGGCGCCAGGCGAGCGCGGCCGCGGCGATCTCGCCGCGGCGGCGGCGGTAGGCGGGGTCGCCCGCGCCGGGGTGGCCGTCGTGGAGGTGGACGGTGACCTCGCCGCCTGCGCCGGTCGTGACCGGGGAGTAGAGCTGGGCTTCTTCGAACACGCGATGCTCCTCTCTCGTACACGGAGAGTCCGCCAACCGCGGCCCGAGTGCAAGTCTGATCAGTTCGACAGGTCAGACAGGGCAGGAGATCACATCAGTCACCTGCAATACTGGTCAATATGTCCAGTCAAACGTCGATCGATCGCCTCGACGCTCGGCTGATCGCGACGTTGCGCAGGTTCCCGCGCGTCGGCCTGCTGGAGGTCGCACGCCAGCTCGGCGTGGCGCGCGGCACCGTGCAGGCGCGCCTGTCCAAGCTCGAGGCCCGCGGCATCGTCACCGGCCATGGCCCCGAGGTCGACCCGGCGGCGATGGGCTATCCGATCGGTGCGTTCATCCTCGTCGAGCTCGCGCAGGGCGAGCTCGATGCCGCCGTCGCGGTCATGGAGTCGATCCCCGAACTGCTCGAGGCCGATGCGATCTCTGGCCCGCAGGACCTCATCTGCCGCGTCGTCGCGCGCGACACCGAGCACCTGCAGGAGATCGTGAACCAGCTCACGGCGACTCCGGCGATCCGGCGCTGCACGAGCTACATCGTGCTGACGCGCCAGGTCCCGCCGCGCACGACGGCGCTCATCGAGGCAGCGGCCGCGCGGGCAGGCTGACTACAGGTTCTGCTGGTAGGTGTGGGTGACCGTGCGCGCGCCGCGCGTGCACCTGACCCGCGCGTTGATCTCAGGCGGCGTCTGGGTCGTCAGGCGCTTGGCCTCCTTGCAGCTGTAGCCGAGCACCTTGTCGGTGCACTTGCCGGCCTTGCCCTTCTTGTGGCGGCACCTGTAGAACGCGAGCGCGAGCTTGCGCCCGCTCTTGCAGCTGACGTTCGTCACCGACAGGGAGGTGATGTAGCCGTTGCCGCTCGGCAGGTAGTAGGCCGTGCCCTGCGTGTTGCACGTCGAGGCATCGGCGGGCGAGGCGCCGGCGAGGGCGACGAGCGCGAGGACGGCGACGATCGCGGCGAATGCGGGGATCGTGCGAGCAGTGCCACGGGGAAGGTGGGTCATCGGCGACAGGCTATCCGGCGGCGCGACGCCGGAGCCCCCTTCTCACGCCGTTCTCATGCGTGGTCGTCGAGCACCTGGCGGATCGCCGCGTAGCGGTTCGCGCGGTTGAAGGTGCCGCTGAGGCCGGCTGCCTGGATCTGCGCGGCGCGCTGCTCGAGCTGTACGCGGCAGTCCTTCGCCCGGATGAGATGGTCGGGCGTGATCTGGTCCCAGCCGCCGGCCTGGACGGCGAGCGCGCGCTCGGAGAGCACGCAGTCGGCCCACACGCGCTCGTCCGGGAGCAGGACGTCGATCGCAGGACGAGTCGGGCGCTTGACGTAGCGGTCGACCATCCGCAGCATGAAGCGCCCGAGCGTCTTGGCGAAGATCGCGGTGATGTGGTTGGTGTCCTTGTGCACGAGCGCACCGCCGACGACCGGGTAGCAGTGCGCGCTGTCGCAGAAGAACGGCGTCATGTCGAGGGCGTGGACGCGCGGGGACCTGATCCGCCGCACCGCGGTGATCGCGGGATCGGGGCGCAGCGCCTTGCTGCGGGCGCGGGCGCAGAGCACCTGCGGGCGCTGGTGATGCGCCAACGTCCGCTGCACGCAGTTGGCTCCTGACGCCGACTCGCCAGGGGTGTCGCGGATGATGAAGACGTTCTTCACCGAACGCGGCAGGACCCTCCAGAGGGCGATGTGCCCGCGGACCGCCGTCTCGAAGTTGCTGACCCCGCGTTTGCGGTGATAGCGCGCGCCGGCGCGCTCGGACAGGAAGATCGTCGCGACCTCCGGGTGGCGCGTCAGCCAGTCGAGCACCTCGGCGTTCCAGCGCCGGCAGGTCCGGGCCTGATCGGCGGGGATGACGACCTGCGCCTTGATGAACGGGCAGCCCGAGCGCGTGATCGAGATCGCGGGCCAGCCATGGTTCGTGGCCACGATGTCGACCGCGGCGCGCCAGTGCGACGCATGGCTGTCGCCGATGAGCGCCACCGCGTCGCCCGTCGACGTGCGCCGCGCGCCGAAGCTGCACGGGAACAGGAGGTTCGAGCGCCCGATCGGATCGCAGGGGGCGTTGGGCTCCAGCAGGGCGTCCGCCGGGGTCGGGAAGACCGTGCGCGCGAGCCCCGGGTTGAAGCAGGGCGCGCTCGGGCTGCGCGCCGCGGCGCCGAAGCAGGGGCGCTCGGTGATGGCCGCCGTCGCCTCGGCGCGAGCGAGGTCCAGCCCCGCCTCGCCGGCCGGGATGACCATCGCGATGCAGAGGCAGAGCAGGAGCGCCTGCCTCAGCGTCACGCCGAGTGGGCCGGAGCGCGGGTTGGGGCGGCGGTTGGCGATGGGCGCGATGTTAGAGAGCGGGGCAGCCGGAGTGCACCGCCTGCGCGATCTTCGTGCTGCGGTAGCGATACCCCGCAGCATCGGCGTGCAGGCCGTCGGGCAGGTACACGTCGCCGCGGCGCACCGCGTTGTCCCAGTTGATGAGCCGCAGCCGGGGGTCGCGCTGGGCCTCGGCGCGCAGCGCGCGGTTCAGCGCGCCATAGCGGCCCTTGCGCAGCGGGCGCACGATCGTGAACCACACGACGCACGTCTGCGGCGAGAGATCGTCGAGCAGCCGCCGTATGCGGCGGGTGAAGCGGCCGGGGTCGGGGCCGTCGTTGGAGCCCAGGCTCACGACGACCGTCTGCGGCTCGACCTCGCGCAGGTCCAGTCGCAGGGCGTGCATTCCCTGCGGCGTCGTGCGCCCGTCGACGGCGTCCCAGGTGAGGTTCGTGTCGGTCAGCAGCGCGTCGAGGTAGGGCATCGTCCCGACGGCGAGCGAGTCGCCGAGCACGAGCACGTCGGGCTCCGCCGCGACCGAGGCGGCCGCGTCCGGGGCGACCTGCGCCAGGCTCGCCTCCTGTCCGATGCCGAGCACCAGCGCGGCGGCGATTGCCGCCATGCCCAGGCAGATGCTGCGGTTCCTCGTTCTCATGATCCAGGGGCGGCCACCGCTCCGCCGCGTTTCATACCGGATTTCGGGCCGTCGATGCGCAGCCTGCGGCGCGGACGGCGCCGCGCCGGCGTCAGCCGGTCGCCTGCTGCTGGCGGCTGACGGTCGTCGGGTCGCCGGCGTCGGCGGTGGCGACGAGCTGGAGCGTCAGCGTCAGGCCCTTGCGGCGCTTCAGGGCGCGCCGCAGCCCCTTGACCTGCGTCCGCGAGATCGCCAGGCGCACGACCTTCGTGTCGCCCGCGGGAAGCTTCGTCGTGACGGCGCGCAGGCTCACCGAGAACGCCTTCTTGCGCGTGCGCGGCTTGAGGCGCTCGGTCAGTGTCGCGGTCGCCTTCAGCGTGCAGACGGTGTCGCAGCCGACGCGCAGCGGCAGCACGCGCGAGCCGAAGAGGTGCGTCGAGCGCAGGACCCTGACCGTGACCTGCGGGCCAAGCGGGAGCGGCAGCACCGGCAGCCTGGGCACCGGCGGGTTGGCGATCGGGCCGAGCGCCGTGCAGGGCGGCACCTGCGGCGCGGCGAGCGCGAACTGCTGGACGCGGTTGTTCTTCGTGTCGCTCACGGTCAGCAGGCCGGTGCAGCTGATGTTCACGCCCGTCGGGTTGATGAACTCGCCGGCGCCGATGCCGCGCGTGCCGAAGAATCCCAGCCGCTCCCCGGCGGGCCCGAACTCCTGCACCCGGCTGTTGCCGCGGTCGGCGACCCAGAGGTTGCCCGCGTTGTCGAGCGCGATCTGGGCCGGAGCCGCGAGCTTGCCCAGCTTGGTCCCGACGCCCCCGAACTCGGTGATGACCGCGCCCGCCGGGTCGTAGACCGTGACGCGGCTGTTCGTGCCGGAGACGTAGGTGCGCGAGCCGTCGGGCGTCACCGCGATCCCGCGCGTGCGGCCGACGCCGGTCGTCGCGCCGAGGTACGAGCCGTCGAGCCCGAAGCGGGCGATGCGCTCGTTGCCGGTGTCGGCGACCGAGAGCGTGCCGGCCGCGTCGATCGCGAGCGCCGAGGGATCGAGCAGCTGGCCCGGCCCGCTGCCCTGGGAGGCGATCGTACGCACCGGCAGCCCGGACGCGCGATCGAAGACCACGATCCGCGCGCGGCGCTGGTCGAGGACGTAGGCGTTGCCGATGGCGTCGAAGACGACCGCGACGGGGTTGGGCAGGATCGTCGGACCGGGGGCGGGGGAGCCCCAGACGGCGGCGATCGAGCCGTCTGCGCCGAGCAGCTCGATCCGGCCGTTGACGGAGTCGACGACCGCGCGGAAGCCGTTGGCGTCCGAGCCGACCCCCAGCGGCGCGTTGAACTGGCCCGCGGCGCGACCGGAGGCGCCGAAGGAGCGCAGCAGCCCGCCGCTGCGGTCGAAGACGTCGATGCGGTCGTTGCCGGTGTTCGTGACGTAGACCTGGCCGGCGCTGTCGACGGCGAGCGCGCGCGGGTAGGCGAGCTGGCCGGGTGCGCTGCCATAGGAGCCCCAGCGCGCCTTGTAGGGATAGGCCGACTTGGGACCGAAGCGCACGACGCGGTGGTTGAGGTCGTCGGCCACGAAGACGCGGCCCTGGGGATCGAGCCCGACCCCGAAGGGGAAGCTCAGCTGGTTCTGGCCCTGGCCCTGGCCGGCCCCGACCGACGACAAGAAGCGCCCGCCGGTGTCGAAGACGGCCAGCCGGTGGTTGTGGTCGTCGGCGACGATCAGGCGCGTGCCGTTGACGGCCAGCCCGCGCGGGTTGGAGAGCTGGCCGGGCGGGATGAGCTCGGCGGCGTTGGAGCCGTCGAGCTGGAAGCGCTGGACGCGGTTGTTGAAGCTGTCGGAGACGAAGAGCGTCTCGCCCGCGATCGCCAGGCCGCCGCCGGCCGGCGAGTCGTTGCCGCCGCCGGCGCCGAAGTGAAACTGCCCGACGTCGGTCCCGGTGGAGCCGAACGCGTTGAGCAGGTGCCCGGTCGCGTCGAAGCGGTTGATCCGGTCGCGCCCGTCGGCCACGAGCAGCGTGTTGTCACCGGCCAC
This sequence comes from Solirubrobacteraceae bacterium, assembly GCA_034665465.1. Taxonomy (GTDB): domain Bacteria; phylum Actinomycetota; class Thermoleophilia; order Solirubrobacterales; family Solirubrobacteraceae; genus CADCVQ01. Next base: position 7,162 of record JAXDFS010000305.1, on the reverse strand, counting down.
CGCGACCGCGCCGACGGGGCCGAGCTCGCCCGCGCGGGTCCCGGCGACCCCGACCTCGCGCTGAAAGCTGCCGTCGGGGTTGAAGACCTGCACGACGTTGGAGGACTGGTCGCCGACGTAGACCGAGCCATCGGGGCCGATCGCGACCGTCTGCGGGAAGCGCAGGACGCCCTCGGCGCGCTGGCCGATCTGCCCGGCAGCGACGTACGGGCAGGCGCCGGAGGCTCCGGGGCAATCCGCGGCCGCGCCGGCGGGCAGGACCGCGGGGCAGAGGGCGGCGAGGATCGCCGCGATCAGCAGACGGCGCGTGCGGGGTCTCGTCCGTGGGGTGCGGGTCATCGTCGACTTCAACACGACGGGCGACGATAGTCGCGGCACTGCAGCTAAGTGCACGTTCCCGTGCGCAGACTCGTGACACTGACGATCGGACCGGTTGACTTCGTCGTGGCCAAGAGTACATTCGGCTCAAGTACTGGCCGAGGAACGGAGACCGAGGGCACATGATGGTCACGGCAGCGGGAGACGCCCGACCCCCGGAGGGGGCGCTGTTCGGGGTCGACGTGGAATACGACGGGCGCTGCGCCCGCCTCGCCCTGCAAGGTGAGCTCGATCTGGCGACCGTCGGCGCGCTCGCAGATCAGCTGCGCGAGGTCTGGTCACGCGACGTGCAGGGCATCGAGATCGACCTGCGCGACCTGACGTTCATCGGCTCGTCCGGCGTCGCGGCGCTGCTGGAGGCCAACTCGCGTGCACGCGACCGCGGCTGCGCGCTGACCCTCGTGCGCGGCACCGCGGCGATCCACCGCATCTTCGAGCTGACCGGCATCGAGTCGCAATTCGACTTCCGGCCCGGCTCGGCCCGCCGCGACGCGCCCAGCGCCCGCGGCCGGCTGCGCATCGTCAGCTGAGCGTCAGCGGTTTCGCCGCAGCAGCTCGGGCATGCGCGGGATGCGCGCCTCGCGCAGCGCCGCCCGCGCCGCGGCGTGGCCCGGGACGCCGTGCACCGCGCCGCCGGGGAAGGCCGACGCGCTGCCGATGAACAACCCGTGGACCGGCGTCGAGTAGGGGTTCAGCGACGGCACCGGGCGGAAGATGAGCTGGTCCATGCCGTAGCTGCCGCCGCCGACGTCGCCGCCGACGAGGTTCGCGTTGCGCGCCTCCAGATCGCCCGGGGCCATGATGTGCCGGGCCAGGATCGTGTCGCGAAAGCCGGGCGCGAAGCCCTCGATGCGGCGCTCGACGACATCGGCGAAGCGCTCGCGCTCGACCGTCCAGTCGACGCCGGGCGGCGTGTGCGTGTAGGCCCACATCGTGTGCTTGCCCGCGGGCGCGCGCGAGGGGTCGGCGGTCGACTGCTGGCCTGAGAGCAGAAACGGCCGCTCGGGCAGCCTGCCGGCGGCGACCTCCAGCAACGCCCCGCGCAGCTCGGCGACCGTGCCGCCGAGGTGGACGGTGCCCGCGCGGCGCGCCTCGGCGCTCTCCCACGGGATCGGGGCGTCCAGCGCCCAGTCGAGCTTGAAGGTCTGCGGGCCGTAGCGGAAATGCACGGCGCGCCGGGTGTAGGCGTCTCCGAGCGCGTCGCCGGCCAGGCGCAGCAGGCCGTGCGGGGTCGTCGTCGCGACGACGGTCCGCGTCGTGAGCGTCGTGCCGTCGGCGAGCGTCACCGCCGCGACCCGCCCGCGGCGCACGTGCACGCGCTCGGCCCGCGCGCCGGTCCGCGTCAGCCCGCCGAGCTCGTGCAGGAAGCCGGCCAGTGCAGCCGTGATCTGCCCGGCGCCGCCCGCGGGGCTCGGCCAGCCGTCGGCGTGGCCCATGAGGTTCAGCCAGATCCCGGCGATCGCGCTGCCGGCGGCGTCCAGGGGCGCGTCGCCGTGCAGCGAGGACCCGTACAGCCAGGCGGCGCCGTCGCCCTCGAACAGCTCACCGGCGAGCGCCTCGGCGGAGGTCAGCAGCAGCCGGACGAACTCCAGCATCCCCCCGAGCTTCAGCCCTGCGACCAGGCGCGCGGGGCCGGCTGCGGGCGGGAAGCCGGAGAGCATCGTCGCGCGCACCGCCTCGTAGTGGCGCAGGAACGGGTCCACGAGCGCCTCCCAGCGCCGGCCGTCGCCCGCTGCGAGCCCGTCGAGGCTGGCCACCGTCGCGGCCAGGTCGCGCGAGAGGACCGCGGCGCGCCCGCCGGGCAGCGGGTGGGCCATTGCGAGCTCGGGCTGGATCCAGCGCAGCCCGTGACGCTCCAGCGGAAGGTCGCGGAAGACCGGCGAGGCGATCGCGGCCGGGTGCACCGCGGAGAAGACGTCGTGCGCGAAGCCGGGCAGCGTCAGCTCCGCGGTCGCCGCCGCGCCGCCCAGCGCCGGGGCGGCCTCGACGACGAGCACCGAGCGCCCGCCGCGGGCGAGCGTGACCGCCGCCGTGAGCCCGGTGGGCCCCGAGCCGATGACGACGGCGTCGTAGCGCTCCGTCACGGCGCGGCCGTCCGCAGGGCGATCTGGTGCAGCATGCTCGACTCGGGGCGCTCGTCACCCCAGAAGGCCTGCTGCGCCTTGCGCCCCGCCGAGCGGTAGGCCTGCTCGAGCGTGACCGGGAGGTCGTCCCAGGTGCCCGCCGCGCGCAGGTAGGCCTGGCCGTCGAGCTCGTAGATGAGCAGGCGGTTGCGGCCGCGGCCCATGAAGTGCCCCTCGTGCGTGTCCAGGCAGAGCGCCAGCAGCGGCGTGCAGCCCTCGGGGTAGGCACGCGGCTGGTCGCGGCCGAAGCGCACCATCAGCTCGCTGAGGCGCGCGGCGTAGGCCAGCAGCTTGCCCTCGTCGTCGTCGCGCGAGAGCAGCCGCGTCACGCTGACGTAGCCGCGCAGGATCGCCGGCGTGCGGGGCGTGAGCGCGCTGATGACCTCGATCTCGAAGGTCTGGCCCAACAGGCCGCCCTTGCGCACGGCGGTGAAGCGGCCGAGGTCGCTGGCGTAGTCCGGCCACGTCTCGGGCCGCAGCAGCGCGGCCACCGTGCGCTGCGGCGAGGCGATCGGCACGGGGTTGTACGTGTGCCAGACCTGCTCGTTGCGCGGGCGCGCGGGTGGGGTCGGCGCGCCCAGCACGCCATGGCGCAGGCGGTACTCGGGCTTGTAGGCGTCGCGTTCGGCGGCGTTCTCGAAGGCGATCCCGTGGCGGCGGCGCTCGTCGTCGAGGTAGGCCTCGGCGAACCAGTCCCCGAACAGCCGTGCGCCGCCTTCGAAGAGCTGCTCGCCGGTGAGCGTGCCGCGCGGGCTGTCGGCGCTGTTGGCCAGGCGCCCGCGGCCGAAGGCGCGGTGGAAGGCCACGACGTCGTGGGCGTGCAGGCGGCGATGGCCGAGCTGGTGCCAGCGCGTGGTGAGGATCGCGAAGGCCAAGCGCAGGTCGGCGACCTCGCGCAGCTCCGGCGTGCGCGCGTAGTAGGAGGCGTTGAGGAAGTCCGTCACCCAGCCGACGGCGTCGGGGGCGCTGGTCGACGTGCCGCTCATGCGCGCCAGATAGGCCGACGGCGAGCGCCATGCCCGCCGCGCGACGGCGGCCGCGCCCAGCACCCCGATCGTGGTGCTCGCACCCTGCGCGACGCGCTTGATCTCCATGGTGCCCCAGGCTACGTGAGCCGGGGCACGGGCGGCCCGTGGTCGCCGGCGACCTGTCGCTCAGGCCGGGCCGGTGCGCAGGAAGCGCGGCAGCAGCCCGGCGTCGGTGAAGCCCAGGCGCCGGTAGAACGCCTGCGGCCAGTCGGCGGCGTCGGCGATCCCGAACAGCAGCTCGGCACCGGCCGCCCGTGCCTCGTACACCGCGCTCTCGGCGAGCACGCGGGAGAGCCCGCGCCCGCGGTGAGCCGGCGTGATGTAGAGGTTCTCGATCTGGGCCACGCCGCCGCCGGAATGGATCTGGCAGCGGGCCGCGACCTCGCCGTCGATCAGGATCGCCAGGCGCCGCACGTCCACGACGGTCCCGATCAGCGCGTCGCGCGTCGCCAGCTGGCGACCGATCTGCGCGTCGCGGCCCTGCTCGACCTGTGCGGCCTGACGGCTGGCCTCGAGATCCTCGTGCGTGACATCGACGACCGCATCCGAGCGCTCGGCAGACGCCGTCTGCGGCCCGCCGATCATCAGCAGCTCGTGCGCGGCCGCGTAGCCGAGCGCGGCCAGCGGCTCGCTCAGCAGGCGCCCGGCCGGCTCGTCGAGCACGGTGATCATGCGAAACCCCAGCGCGTCGAAGAGGCCGCCGGCGGCCTCGTCCAGCCCTGCCGCGGCGGGCGGGTCGGGCGTCTCGACGCGCAGGTGGTTGGCGCTCCACAGGGCGCTGTGACGCGTGTCGAGCAGGGCGTGCCCGCCGGGGCACGCGGTCACGGTCTCGGCGCAGGCGTCGTCGAGTGCCGTCACGAAGTCGGTCGCGCGCCCGCGCGCGACGGCGTCCATGCGGCCGAGCATGTCAAACATCCGTCCAGCGCCGGGACATTGTGACGAATCGCACGTGCAAGCGTCGCCGGATCGTGCCGATAACTGTGGTGAGGCAACACCCACAGAGGACACGCCATGACCTACTACTGCTCCGAATGCGTCGTGAACTGGTGGCCCTACCAGGCCGACGCCGGCTGCTGCCCGCTCTGCGGCGGCGGCACGACCCGCCGCCAGGAACCGGCCAGCGACGACGCCGACGTCCTGCACCGCAAGGCGTTCGCCGAGCGCGAGCGCCGCGAGCGCTACGTGCGCTTCGAGGCCTACTACGCCGACCGCGAAGAGCACCGCCAGGCCGCCTGAGCCGTCCCGCTGGGCGCGGTCTTGCGTGCCGTCGCCCGCCGCCGGTAGGAAGCGGCGATGCTGCGCGAGATCCCCAACGGCGCCTTCGTGCGGTCGGGCGGTTCGGTGCTCGGCCGCCGCTGGCGTCTGGTGCAGGGGGAGAGGGAGTGCGTCGCGACGTGGTCGGGGCGCGCGATGCGGGCGCTGCTCGCGGCCCAGCTGCAGGCGCCCGGTGCTCCTGTGCAGCGAGGGCCGGCGCTGCACCTGGGCCTTCGAGGACCGCCTGTACTGGGAGGACGAGGGGCTCGCGGCCGGCGACGTGCTCGCGCTGATCCGCGAGCGCGAGCGGCGCGCCGAGCGCCGCCTCGAGCGCGCGCACGCGGCCCTCGCACGGGCCGCCGGGCCGGCGCCGGCGCGGCGCGCGCCGATCGCGCGCGAGGTGCGCCTGGAGGTCTTCGAGCGCGACGGCGGGCGCTGCGCCGAGTGCGGGACGACGTTCGAGCTGCAGTTCGACCACGTCATCCCGTTGAGCCTCGGCGGCGCCGGCACGGCCGCGAACCTGCAGGTGCTGTGCGCAGGCTGCAACCAGCGCAAGGGGGCGTCGCTCGCCTAGCCGCCGGGCGGCGACCGCCGCCTGCGAACATCCGGCGATGGGCGATCGTCGCAAGCAGCTTGCCCTCGTCGCGGCGATCATGGGCTCGTTCGTCGCGGGCCTCGACGCCACCGCCGTCAACGTCGCGCTGCCGGCGATCCGCGGCGATCTCGGCGGCGGCCTCGCCGGCCAGCAGTGGGTCTCCAACGCCTACCTGCTGACACTCGGGTCGCTGATCCTCGTCGGCGGATCGCTCGGCGACGTCTTCGGCGAGCGGCGGGTCTTCTCGATCGGCGTCGCAGGCTTCGGGCTCGTCTCGTTTCTGTGCGCGGTAGCGCCCAGCATCGAGCTGCTCGTCGCCGGCCGCGCGCTGCAGGGCGCCTTCGGCGCGCTGCTGACGCCGAGCGCGCTGGCGGTCATCATCGCGGCGTTCCCGGCGGCCGAGCGGGGGGCGGCAATCGGCTCGTGGACGGCGTGGTCGGCGATCGCCACCGTCATCGGGCCGCTGGCCGGCGGCTACCTCGTCGACGCCGCGTCCTGGCGGCTCATCTTCGCCATCAACGTGCCGTTCGTCGCGCTGACGCTGCTGCTGATCTCGCTCGCCGTGCCCGCCCGCGAGCGCGGTCTCGCGCACCCCCGCGTGGACTGGCTCGGCGCGGTGCTCACGTTCCTCGGTCTCGCCGGCCCCGTGCTGGCGCTCATCCGCCAGCCGGTCGTCGGGTGGGGCAGCCCCGAGGTCTGGGCGCCCGGGGCCGGCGGACTCCTCCTGCTCGGCCTCTTCCTCGCCCACGAGCGGCGCACGCCGGCGCCGATGCTGCCGCTGGGGCTCTTCCGCCGGCGCAACTTCGCGGTCGGCAACGTGCAGACGTTCGTCATGTACGCCGGGCTGTCGGTCACGTTCTTCTTCCTCGTGCTCTTCCTCCAGCAGGTCGCGGGCTACGGCGCGCTGCAGGCCGGCCTCGCGCTGATGCCCGCGACGCTCGTGATGTTCGCGCTGTCAAAGCGCGCGGGCCGGCTCGCCGACCGCTTCGGCCCGCGCCTGTTCATGGGCCTCGGCCCGCTGACGGCCGCCGCCGGCCTCGCGCTCATGCTGCGCCTCGACGCGGGCCTGGACTACTTCGCCGACCTGCTCCCGGCGCTCGTCGTCTTCGCGCTCGGCCTGGCCTGCACGGTGGCGCCGCTCACGGCCACGGTCCTGTCGGACGCCGACGAGTCCAACGCCGGCATCGCGTCGGGGGTCAACAACGCGATCGCCCGCGTCGCCGGGCTGCTCGCGGTCGCGGCGATCGGCGCGATCGTCTCGGCGCAGTTCGGCTCGGCGCTGGACCGCCGCCTCGGCGACCGCCCGCTCGCGCCGGCTGCCCGGGCCGCCGTCGCGCAGGCGCGCAGCCAGACGCTGGCGCGCGCCGATCCGGCGCGGGCGGGACCGCGCGTCGCGGAGGCGGTGCGGTCGGCGTCGGTGCACGCCTTCCACGTCGGGATCGGGATCTCCGCGCTGCTCGTCGCACTCGGCGGCGTGCTCGGCATCGCCGGCATCCGCAACCCCCGCCGCGAGGTGCTCTGCGAGGGCTGCGCGGGCGGCCAGTTCGCCGGCCAGCCGGTCGACGTCGCGGTGGCGCATGCCGCGTGAGCGGCCCGCCGACTCGCTGCGCGTCCTGACCTGGAACGTCGCCGGACGCCTGTCGCGGCTGGACGAGCCGGCTGCGAGACGCCGGCTATGCGGTGCAGGCCAGTGCCGTGGCGCCCGGCGCCGTGCGCCTGCATCGCCTCGGCGTGCTGATCGCCAGCCGGCACCCGCTCACGCGGGTCGGCGCGGCGACGGCGGC